>JAKBDW010000226.1:0-5091 GCA_021834245.1 Pseudomonadota bacterium | reverse complement strand
GACGAAGGTACCATTAGTGCTGTTCAGGTCCTGGATGAAGGTGTCATCCCCTATGGTGAACAGCGTGGCATGAGCGCCGCTGACCGCAAGGTTATCGAGCAGGATATCGCTGCCCGGACGGCGCCCGATTGCCATGTCTCCCTGCTTCAGTGGCATCTGGTCAATAACGACATCTTCGAACTTAATGATGAGCTTTGGCATGTTTAGTATCCTGACGCGTGTCCGCCACGCCTGTGGCGGGCATTGAATAAAGTCACGTTAAATTTGTCAAGCATCCACGTCTTTCGCCGCGGTCCTGGAACGTGAAAACTTCTTGCCGGCGCGCACCAATACGACAGTGACGTTATCCGGTCCGCCTTTGGAATTCACCTCGGTGACGATCTGGCGCCCGGCATCTTCCAAATTCTTCCCGAAAGTGCGCAGCAAAAGCTCAACATCCGAGTCTTCCAACACATCGCTCAATCCGTCGGAGCAGAGCAGGTAAAGATCCTCTTTTTCCACGCTTTGCTCGGCGACGTCCACCTGTACGCTCGGCTCCACGCCAAGCGCGCGTGTAACCAGATTCTTGTTGGCGGACGTGCGCGCCTCCTCGGGCGATATCAGTCCGCGGCGCAGCAATTCCTGCACCATTGAGTGATCCTCGGTCAACTGCGCGAGGTGCTCGTTGCGGTAGCGATAGATGCGCGAATCGCCAACATGCGCGACGCACACCTTGCTGTCGTGAAACAGGGTCACCACGACGGTGGTCCCCATGCCGTTATACTCCGGCTTCGACTGCGAAGCTTCATAAATGGCAGTATTTGCCTGGCGGATGGCGCTGATCAGCACGGCCGCTTCGGCGGACACTTCCATGCCGGGGGCGTCCTTCGCCGGAGGCGTCTCCAGGGCATCCTCGATGCAACGGCTTATAATATCGACGGCCATGGCGCTCGCGACCTCGCCAGCAAGATGTCCTCCCATGCCGTCAGCCAGCACGGCGAACCCGGTCTCGGGTTTCAGCATGAGCGCATCTTCATTGCGGTCGCGCATCATACCTGGATCCGTGACGCCGGTCATAACTAGACCGCTCATGAGGCATCCTCCGTTTTTGCGCCAAGGTTGCGCTGGCATTTGGCTAGGGCGCGGATCATTTCCTCGCCAGTTTGATAGCGCTTGTCGGGATTCTTCTGCAGCGCCTTATCGACTAGGGTGCGAAGACAGGGCGCGAGGTCGGCTCGCACGCTGGTGACGTCAGGATGCTTTTCATTGGCAATCTGGAACATCAGGGTAGCCATGGAGTCGCCGTGAAATGGTTGCTGGCCGGTGAGCAATTCGAACAGCATGACGCCGAGTGAGAAAAGATCTGAGCGCCCGTCGACATGCTTGCCGGCGAGCTGCTCTGGCGACATGTACGAAGGCGTGCCGAGAATAACACCCGTCTTCGTGCGGCTCGAGGCCGTTATGCGCGCAATGCCGAAATCCGTGACCTTGATCGAATTGGCGGCTGCATCATACATGATGTTTGCCGGTTTGATGTCGCGATGAACCACGCCCTGCGCGTGCGCATAGTTGAGCGCGCCGGCCACGGTGCTCGCAATATCAAGAACCTGGGTGGGCGGCAGCAAGTGGCCGGGCCGCACATAATCTGTGAGATCCCGTCCCTGCAGAAATTCCATGGCAATGTAGGCAAGGTCCTGATCTTCGCCGGCATCATAGATGGTGACGATGTTCGGGTGATTGAGGCGTCCGGCAGTTTCCGCTTCACGAAAAAAGCGCGACTTCACCTCAGCCAGATCCTCATTGGCAAATTCTTCCGACAGCGCCACTGTCTTGATGGCCACTACGCGATTGATCTTGGGATCGCGCCCGAGGTAGACGGCGCCCATTGCCCCCTTGCCTAATTCCTTTTCCACTTCGTAGCGTCCAAGCGTCGGCTTCTGGTCGGTGCCATCCAATACCAACGTACCGCCCGGGCCGGTGCGCGAGCCACCCAGAACCACGGTGCTGTCCGCCTGTTGTGCGCGCTTGCGCCGCTCGCTCGCATCGCGGAAGCGTGAATTGTGCTGCAGAATGTAGTCGTAGGCAGCAACCGCCTTGTTGATCTGCCGCTTGCGTTCGAAGTCGAGCGCCAGGTTGTAGATGAGATCGAGCACTGAATCGTCCACCGGCAGCATGCGGAACTTGTCCATGGCCATGTCGAGCTGGCCCTGGCCCTGGAAGCTCAGGCCGAGCAGGCGGTTGGTTTGGGCGGAATCGGCCGACACCTGGTCCTTCAGACGCTCAACCACAAAGAAGCGCTTGGAGGTGATAAGAAGATGCCCGAGCAATAGCAACAGCGCCGGCGCTGCCGTGTGCAGCCACAGCTGCTTTTCGATCAGCAGGTACTGTTCGCTGCCGAGCAATCCCACGAAGACCACCAGCGATACGCCAGCGGCCAGGCCGGCCGGCATGCGCGGCAGCAGAAACATGAGGTACAGCAGAATGAAAAAGTACATGCCAATCGTGGCCAGCGGTGCCCACGCCGGGCGCACGTAGAAGTCCTGGTTCAGGATGCTCGCCACATCGTTGGCCGTGATTTCCGGTCCGGACATGGCGTCTGACACTGGCGTCACGCGCGTATCGCCGATGCCAACGGCAGTGGCACCTATGAGTACAATCTTGCCGGCGAAAGCCTGCATCGGGACCTTGCCGTTGAGCACGTCGGCGAACGAGTAGGTGGCGAAAGCCGGATCGTTGGCGCGGTCGCGATAGAATCCGGGATACATACGCAGCGCGCTGTCGGTGAGAATGGACAGGTTGCCCAGGCGCACGCCCTGGCCGAGATTCACCGTGATGTCGTTCACGCCGAGATTCAGGCTCTTGGCGGCAATAAGCAGTGAGAGCGAGGGATAATAGTCGCCGTAATAATCTACAACCAGCGGTTCGGTACGCACCGCGCCGTCACGGTCCGGCAGCATGTTGAGGTGTCCGACACCTGCGACATACTGACCGAATTGCGCCAGCGGAGTGGTGACACTGACGCCGGTCGGTGGCCCGAAAAAGTCATTCCCCGGCGCGACCACGCGCGCTAAACGGTCGGCGCGGACAAAGGTCGGCATGGCGGCATCCGGTCGACCGATCGCTTTACCCAAACGGAAATACATCGGCATCAGCACACCGTGGCTTTGCGCCAAATCCTGCGCGAGCTGCGCGTCGGTATCGAGATTCTGCTGCGCCTGCGCCAGCACGCCGCGGATTTGGTTTAATTCCTGGTGCGCCGCCTTCGGCGCGTGATCCTGATCGACGATATCCTGCAACTGCTTGATGTAGGCGAGTCCCGGATCCCGTTGGCTTTCGCTGAGGAAGACCTGCAGCGCAATGACTTTGGCTTGCGCCTGCGACAATTTATCTATGACCTCGCCCAAAATATTGCGCGGCCACGGCCAGCGGCCGATCTGGCGAATGCTGTTGTCGTCGATCGCCACAACGGCAATGTTGTCGGTACCGCGCGGACTGCGGGTAGTGAGTTTTACGCCGGTGTCGTAGGCCAGGTACTCGAGATTGCGGATGAGCGGCAGGCCGCTGAGCACGGCAACAATGAATATCACTCCCAGGACCAGGGCGGCGAACCAGTCCCGTGTCAGGAAACCCCCTTTGGTCATGAATGGATCCGCGGATTCGTTATTGGTCTAGACTGCCTAATATAAATAGATATTACACAATCCCAGAATCCGCAAGGACTTCAGTACGTAACTGCATAAAAAATCGTGGAAAATAACCTGCCCAAGGGCTGGAATCAGACCAACAGGCGCTCCAGGGTGCGGGTGTAAACCTGAGATAGGGATTCGAGGTCGGCTATCGCCACGCATTCATCAATACGGTGGATAGTGGCATTGAGAGGGCCGAATTCGGCGACTTCAGTGCCAGGCGCAGCGATGAAGCGGCCATCGGAGGTACCGCCGGAGGTGGAAAGATCGGGATTCTGGCCGAGCGTGTCGCGCACAGCCTGGCTCAACGCTTGCACCAGCTGTCCCTTGCCGGTGAAAAATGGCAGGCCCGACAGATTCCAGTTCAGGTCATAGCGCACGCCGCTTGCCGCAAGCACTTGCTCCACGCGCTGGCGCAGTTCGGCTTCGGTCACGGCAGTGGAAAAGCGGAAATTGAATGCCGCGCTAAGCTGTCCCGGGGTCACGTTTTCGGCCCCGGTACCGGCTTGAATGTTCGATACCTGGAAGCTCGTGGGCGGGAAAAACTCGTTTCCCCGGTCCCATTCCAGGCCGACCAGCGTGTTGAGTGCCGGGGCGAACGCGTGGATTGGATTGTGTCCGGGTTGCGGGTAGGCGATGTGGCCCTGTACGCCATGGACTGTCAGGCGACCGTTGAGCGAACCGCGTCGGCCGATCTTAATGACATCGCCGAGCGTCTTCTGGCAGGATGGTTCGCCCACGACGCAAAAGTCGATTTTCCGCCCCCGTGTCTTGAGCCAGTCGACCACCTTGATCGTACCGTCAACCGCCGGGCCTTCCTCATCCGATGTAATAAGCAGTCCGATGGCGCCGGCATGTTTCGGCTGGCGCGCGACGAACGCCTCAATCGCGGTGATGAAAGCTGCGAGCGAACCTTTCATATCGGCCGCGCCGCGGCCGTAGAGAAAACCTTCGCGGATCTGCGGCCTGAAAGGATCGCTTGTCCATGCCTCGAGTGGACCGGTTGGCACCACGTCGGTGTGACCGGCAAACACGACGAGCGGCGCGGCCTTGCCGCGTTGTGCCCAGAAATTATGCACCTCGCCAAAGGGCAGGCGATCAATCTGGAAACCGATTTTTTCCAGGCGCGCAATCATGATTTCCTGGCAGCCTTCATCGCGCGGCGTCACCGACGGGCGCGCGATAAGATCCATGGCGAGTTTAAGGGTTTCGGACATACGCTAAAGGGGATGCGCTAGCGCCGCATGCCGCAATTCAGGTTATTCACTGTCAGATATCCCGAAGCAGTTCGTTGATACCCACCTTGCCGCGCGTTTTTTCGTCAACCTGCTTCACGATCACCGCACAGTACAGGCTGTATTTGCCGTCGGAGGAGGGCAGATTACCGGATACAACCACCGAGCCCGCGGGCACGCGCCCGTAGCTG
>JAKBDW010000067.1:0-5106 GCA_021834245.1 Pseudomonadota bacterium | reverse complement strand
ACTGCGTTTCGAGCCCGTGTTCGACTACGAACAAGTGCTGGCGGTAGGCCGCCGGCACCCCTTGGCGGCCGCAACGCATGTCGAGCCGGAACAGCTGCTCAACGAGGTGCTGATCACCTACCCGGTCGAAATCGATCGCCTCGATATTTACAACCAGTTCCTGATGCCGGCCGGCATCAGCCCGAAGCGGCACAAGGTCATCGAAACGACCGACATCATGCTGCAAATGGTAGCGAGCGGGCGGGGAGTGACGGCATTGCCGCGCTGGCTGGTGGAGGAGTACGCGGACAAGGTGGGAATTGCCGCGGTGCGCCTGGGGCGTCAAGGCATTGCCAAACAGATATTCCTCGGCGCGCGCGAGGCGGATATCGATATCGATTATCTGAAGGCGTTCGTCGAGCTGGCGCGCCAACGGTAAATTTGTTCGTCTTGCCTTCGATACCACAGGTGCACTACCGATGGATCCGCAAGAAACTTTTTCCGGGGGCAACATTATCCTGGATGCAGTCCCCACAGATGTTCACCTGTCGTGACTCCCCGACAAGAATTCAGCCGCCGAATCTGCCGGCAGGGGCCTGCCATAAAAATACCCCTGAACCTCATTGCATCCAAGTGCGTTAAGGAATGCCAATTGCTCTTTGGTCTCGACCCCCTCCGCGATCACCTTCATGTGCAAGCTGCCCGCAATTCCAATGATCGCCTTGACGATTGCCGCGTCATCCTGATTGTTCGGCAATCCCCTCACAAAGGACTGATCGATCTTGAGCTTGTAAACAGGCAATCGTTTCAGGTAGCTGAGCGAGGAATAACCGGTACCGAAGTCGTCAATCAGCAACTTGACGCCCATTTTCTTCAGCTTCTCCAGCACATCGAGTACCATATCGGCGTTCGACAGAAGCAGGCTTTCGGTCAACTCCAGCTCGATATACGCGATATCAAGCTCGCTATCTTTCAGAGCAGACTCCACCGAAGCCAGGAAGCCTTGTTGGCGGAATTGGACTGAGGACACATTGACGGCCACAGGCACTATCCTGAATCCCTGTGCTTGCCATTGCCTGGCCTGGAAGCAGGCCTTCCGCATCACTTGCTCGCCGATCTGAACAATCAAACCCGCATCCTCGGCAACGGAGATGAACTGGTCCGGCGGCACCATGCCGCGGTCTGGATGGTTCCAACGGACCAAGGCTTCAAACCCCACCAGGGTATTCGTCGACAGGTCCAATTGAGGCTGGTAGTGAACAACCAACTCGTCGTTTTTCAGGGCCTGGCGCAGTTCGTTTTCCATCAGCAATCGCTCGGCCGACATGATATTCATGTCTGTCGTAAAGAAACGGAAACTTCCTCGCTCACCGGCTTTGGCAAAATACATCGCCGCATTGGCATTGGTAATCAGCACATCAGGATCGATGCCGTGCTCGGGATAAATGCTGATCCCGATAGTGCAGGTGACAACAACCTGATGGTCCGCAATGAGGAATGATTCCTGCATTTCTTCCAGAATTCTCTGCGCAGTCTGACTTGCGTTTTCGGGATGCTCGACTTCCTGCAGCAGTATCAGGAATTCATCGCCGGAAAGCCTGGCGATCGAGTCCTCCCCACGCACATGCCTGGCAAGCCGGTCTGCAAAATGCTTGATCAGAAAGTCGCCGACAGGAAGTCCGAACGTGTCGTTGACCGATTTCAGCCGGTCAATATTCACCGCAAGCACGGCCAGCTTCTTGTCGTGCCTCTGGGCAAAGGAAATGGCCGTGGCGATCCGGTCTTTCATCAGGGCACGATTGGGCAGCCCGGTCAGCGGATCGTAATGGGCCAGGAAATTGATGCGTTCTTCTGCCGCTCTCTGGTCCGTGATGTCTTGCAGCGTTCCGAATGACCGTTGAACTTTGCCGGTATCGTCGGCTTCGACCTTGGCCCTGGCATGAATATGGCGAATCTGGCCGTCCGCGCGCACGATGCGGAACTCGATGTCGAATGGGCCATTATTCGTAAGGGCCAGGCTCATCCACTTTGCCAAGTGCGACTTGTCTTCCGGATGCACATAGTGCAAGAACGTTCCCGGGGTAGCCGTCATCGATTGGCGAGTCAGGCCCAATATCTGGTATGTCTCATCCGACCAGTAACTTGAGCCAGCGGATGGATCGTAATCCCAGCTCCCAATATGGGCGAGTTGTTGGGCCTCGGTCAGTCTTCTGCCGCTCTCGACCAGCTCTGCGGTACGTCCCTGAACGATCTCTTCCAGATTATCCCGTTGCCACTTGAGCCTCTCTTCCGTTGCCTCCAGCGCATCCACGTGGGCATTCAGGGGGCGAAACATGAATATGTACAGGACGGGAAAAACCAGAGTGGTCAGCAGAACACCATCCAGGATAGTCTCCTGCAGATACGACATCCCCGGTAGTTGTTCGAATAAGATCATCAGGCTCATCTCGATAAGCATGATCGAAATGGCGACAATGAGTAACAGCCTGAAGGGCGATCTTGAGGAGCGATCTTTAAGGTGATTTTTCTGCATTCCGGCGGCTTCTCTCAACATATCGTTTCCGCATTGGCATCAACTCACGGGACTCCCGGTTAAGGTAACTGAGTATGCTTTCCAAAGTCAATCGGATGACAAGCCCCGACTCGAATGCCCGTTGGCGGGGTTAAGAAGCGTTCGACATGAGCAAGTGTCTCGACACGACTTTCATTCGGATGCGGAAGGTCGGGATGCCCGCTCATTCCGGTAAAAGACCATGTCAGGCAAAGGCAGAAGCACGACGAGAACGGAAGAATGGACGCACATGTTCCGATAGGGCAGTATCGCGGCCAAAATACTTTGTCAGCGGAACAGCACTTGCAGTACAACAAAAACAGGATTGATGCTTCTCTGCTTGGCAAAATTGTACTTGCCCGCTTCCTGGAACTCCCTCTCCGGACATTTGACCGCTTCGTCGTTCAAGCGGGAACACCTGCCAATATTAGCGCCCTGAGTTCGTGGGTGACTGAGGGCTGCTTGGAAGGGGCGCAAGTGGCACATGAGGCGGCCGCAAAATCCCTGGGCCATCCATCCTCAGTTCTGGGAGAGGTTCGTGAAATTGGGGAGGAACTGACGTTTTTCTATCATCGCGATAGCTGCACGCGGGAATACCGGTTCAACGAAGAAGGCATAAGCCGCTTGATGTCCGATGCGGACTTTCCGCTGGAGTGGGGGCGCGTGCTGCGCAGATTGAGGCTTATCAACACTCGCAATCGTCTGACCCACGGGTTGATTCGGACGGTGGTGAACCTGCAGGCGGCATATTTGCGCACAGGACAAGGGATGTCGCTCTTGCCATTGACCCAGACAGACATCTCTGCCCGGTTAAGGTTGGAAGCGAATCTTTCGGTGGTGGCGGATCCTGGCAGGATATCCAGACTGGTGCGCGGATTGTCAATCATGCTGCCGAACAAGAAGGTGATACCGTTAAACACCTTGTTCCCAAAGCCTCGGCAGGTCCATTGCCATTTCATTGACCATGTGATAAAAGCCGAAAATGTATGGATGGCCGAAGGGGCTTTGCGCGAGCCGTTGACGGACACAGACGTAGCCGATGTTCTGGATCGCGAGTACGGTATTTTCGTGTCGCGGCGCACTGTGACCAATATCCGGCACGATTTGGGGATTCCCGACCGTCGAAGCCGTGGTCAACGCACGAACTATTTGGCAGCGACGGCGGAGTTTTCTGCATTGGTACCGATGACCCATCAAGCGCTGAGAACGGTAGTCCCTGCACATCCTGGAGTGTATGAGATTCAAGCGGCTTCCGCTTCATGGGATGATGAAGAAAATGCAATCTGGGCGACAAGGAGAAGTATGCCGACAATACCCCACGGTGTGGTTTATATCGGTTCGACGGGAGACTTGCGCAAGCGCCTTGCGGATCACTTGCGCGGCAACAGCGATAATACGTTGCTCCATCGGCACATCGCAGGCGGCGCTGCGCGGGTGCGATATCGCCTGCTCAGTGAAGAATGGCGCTTGGCGGAACGGGAGTTGTACCGGGTATTCTGTGAAACATTTGGCGAGCCGCCGCTATGTAATCGCATGAGTCCATAAGAAATATGTCTATAATGTCACCGCTCGTCGAGGTTTCTGCGCAACTGAAAATTAAAGAATAACAGGTAAGGGAATCTATGGAAGAAATCTTGCGCAAGCAAGCAAGCAAGCAAGCCTGATAGCAGTCTTGCTCCCACTTCCCTGCTCTGGACTGCGAGGCCGGGGATGATGCGGTCTCTCAATGAGAGCATCGCGATAGTTGTGCGCACACTGGGTATTGATGAAGCTGCCGTCGCCAGGCGCAAAGCCTTTCTGGAAATTTCCGATGCCGATGTGGCATGTTTGCAGACGCTGCACGCATCTTTGCAGGGTAGAACGCCGGATTTCGTTGACGCCTTTTATTCCCATCTATTGTCATACGAAGAAACCCGCCGCTTTATTCCCGATCCCCATGTACTGGAACACCTGAAGCAGACCCAGGCAGCTTACTTTGATAGCCTGACTGCCGGCGACTATGGGCAAGACTATATACATCACCGTCTTCGGGTCGGAGTTGCTCACCAACACGTCGGTCTCGCGCCGGAATGGTATTTGGGAGCGTACAGCAAATATCTGGCTGGATTGTTCCCTGAAATCTGGCAGCGCCTCGATGCGAACCCGGAAGCATTTATTGCCACCTGCCAGGCACTTATCAAGATTGTCCTGCTGGATATGGGCTTGGCCATGGATACCTATATGCAGGCCAATTCGCAAACTATCCAGACCCTGAAGGAGTATGCCGACGTCGTATTTGCCAGCATTCCGGATGGACTGGTTGTACTTTCGCCCAACCTCACTATTCTGTCCGCCAACAGGGATTTCCTGAAGCGTTTCGGACTGACGGAAGCAATCGTGCACGGTGCCTGTCTGACGGATGTGCTGGTGGCCGATGGATTGCGTGGGCGAGCCCTGGAAGTATTGGCTACCGGAGATGCCCAGCATGATCTGCCTTTCAGTATGGGGCTGGTCGGCAGTTCCGAGCGTAAGCCGATGAGCGTAACCATCGCTGGAATACGCCTTGCAGAAGAAGAAGAAGAAGAAGCGCGCCTGCT
>JAKBDW010000538.1:0-5149 GCA_021834245.1 Pseudomonadota bacterium | reverse complement strand
TGTGCCGCTGTTTCCGTCATTCCAGATACAAGCGGCGGCGACTCCGGATCGTGCATGATACGCCGCAAGACGACGAGGATGCCTACGACACTCATCATTGACGGCGGAATCCATGTGATCAGCCCTCCCAACTGCTGGTCCATCATGGGATCGATGTTCCAGGCGCGCCCGCAAAGGCCATACACATTGAAAAGTACTGACTTGTGAAGGGTAATGTATGCGCCCAGCACGAGTTGAAGAACCATCACAATAAAGAGGATCAGGATGCGGGCCATATAACTGATATTGGCATGCCCCAGAGGATTGCGCGGAGCAACCATCAGCCACCAGAAGAGTATTCCGTCAATCACCATGCCCCAGTTCATGGCACGGTACCTGTTGATATCAAGCATGGCCGTAAAATGAATGGACGGGGTGAGCCAGAAATAGACCATTCCCATAAACAGGAAGGGCGCAACAACGGGGTTCTGCAGGAAAGCGTAAAGCGACTGCACCGGCCGGTTTGCGACAATCGGCCGGAGCACCCGTTCCCGCAGACGATCCGGCACGCCGCGAGCCATGGCGCTCCAGGGCGCGGCAATGGCCACCAAGAAGGGGCCTATATGATGCAAAACCAGATGCTGCAGACGGTGCAGGAAGAACATGTGCTGCGCGAGATAATCATAGTAGGTTTGCAGCATTACATATATCAGCCCGATTCCCAGGAAATATGAGAACGGTCGCCAGAAGCCGTCACCCTCTCCGGCCCGCTTGGCGATGACCAAGCCCCGTACGTATGCCGCCGTGGGCAAGGTACAGGCCAAAAGCACAGTGGGGGAAAAGTCCCAGGGCTTCAAATAAAAGAGGATTGGTTGCATTGGTTCGCAAGCCTTTCTTGTTTAAAGTTAACTGCGTTAGAACATGCCAGGCACCAGAGTTCCACCATTATGGAACTTTTCTAAGTGCACGACCAGCACCTCGCCGCCAAAAACCATCTAAATACGACGATTTTTTCTATCCGCGGCCTGAGGTCCGCGCACCGTGAGCCGTCCGGGAGTGATCCCCGGGGCAAATCACCCTCAGTCGACGGACCGATAGGGCAGCCCTATCCGTTCCGCCGAAATTGAGTTTTGTGTCGGGAGCAACGAGGTTGCTTTAATTCTTCAGCGGGACAAACTGAATCAACTTTGATTTCGCCGGACTACGCCGAAGTAGATATAAGTAACAGTTCGGCCGGATTCGGTGGGCGCCGTGCCGGTGAAGTATGGTTACAGCAGATGTGCCAACCCGTCCTTTCCGCTTTTGACCAGGTTCCAGTTGCCGTCACTTATCGAATACCACCCAACACTGGGAGAATAATAAGACTGTGCATATCCGGTATTTAAAAGAATCGACTTCCGGCGCGGCGACTGCTCGATCCCGCGCTGCGCCATGCCTTGCTGGCGATTCCCGGAAAATTCATACGGGTAAGGCCGGCTGGGGATTTGGCACTGTTGTGTCGAAGGATCGAAATTCGCTCTCTCATTATCGCTTGATTATCATCAAGTCTATCGCGCCAAGACGCCAACATGCATTCGCCACGCGGCACGTCGGGCATCTTGATCCTTGCGATTTCCAGCCGGTTTTGGCAGCTGAATAGGCTGATCATCAAGTTTGTTGCGATCAGACCAGCGTTACGAATGTGCGAAAATCGGTGATTCGGATCACCAAATTCTGAAAATGATGACGGTGCTCCGGTTTCCCGCGCACGACTAGAACCACCAGCGCATGGAAGTTCACGCGAGTTCCATTTCTTCAACCCTACTGCCATCAATTCCGTCTGCGCCGGCCGCACATCGGCCGGAACGATGTTTCCGATCTTGAGCTCTTCAATGTCTCCGGGCGCGAACTCCGGCGAAGGGTCGGCTGCGAGGACAGCGTCAGGCAACACACTGATCTCGGTCGCGCGACGCCTATCGCGCGCAACGAGGACCATGGGTACGCAATGCTCCTGAAAGAAATCAAGACCCGCATTCACCAGGTCTGACCGTCCCGCAGGCCAAATGCAATCCCCCTGCTGCCGTGCTACATTAGCTTGGCATCGGCAACATCATGAAGCGATCATCTGTTCCTGGACCTGCAGGATCCGTCCAATGATGCAGATGAACTTGCGCGTCATGCTGTACCGCATGTCCATTTGCGTTTCAACAAGAACCAGTCACCGAGATGGTCAATGAAACTCTCCTTTCATGGCGCTGATCGCGGAGTAACTGGGTCATGCCATCTTGTCGAATGTGCCGGCCGGCGCATTTTGATAGATTGCGGACTCTACCAGGGCAATCGCGAGCTCAACGAGGAAAATGCCGAGTCCTTTGGATTTGATCCGGCCACGATCGATTATGTTCTGCTAACCCATGCGCACCTAGACCACTGCGGCCGCCTGCCGCTACTTGCCAAACGCGGTTTTCGTGGCGAAATCCTTACCACTTCCGCGTCGCGCGAACTGGCGCGCCTGGTGATGCTTGACGCCGCCCACCTCCACGAGGAGGAGGCGCGTTACCAAGCAAGGCGTGCGTCGCGTCGCGGCGCAGCGCAAGAAGCCCCTGAGCCGCTCTACACAATTCTCGATGCCCTTAATTGCCTGGAATATTTTGGCCGAACAGCTGCCTACGGCAAGACCATCGATCTCGCGCCAGGCTTGCGCGCCACTTTTTTCGATGCCGGACATATTCTCGGCTCGGCCAGCATCTATCTCGAACTGGCCGAAGAGCATCACAAGCGCAACGTGTTTTTTTCCGGAGATCTTGGCAACAGCGGACGCCCCCTGCTGCGCGATCCGGTAGTGCCACCAAATATCGATGTAGTGGTGATGGAAACAACTTACGGCGATCGCCGGCATAAACCGTTGCCGATCTCCATTGAAGAGCTCTATGAAGCGATTGCGCAAAGCTATCGGCGTGGCGGCAATGTGATCATTCCCACATTCGCGCTCGAGCGTGCGCAGGAACTGCTCTATTTCCTTCATGAAGGTGTCGATAACGGCCGGCTGTCCGCATCAACACAGGTGTTCCTTGACTCACCCATGGCTATTTCCGCCACACAGATCTTCGAGCATCACCCTGAATGCTACGATCGCAAAACTGTTGAGCTGTTCAATAAGGGGAAGGATCCCTTTCACGTGCCTGGTTTGCATTTTACCAGAGAGACCTCCGAGTCTATGGCGCTAAACCGCATCAGCGGTGGAGCCATTATTCTGGCGGGCTCCGGCATGTGTACGGGCGGCCGGGTACGCCATCACCTCAAACACAATCTCTGGCGCAAGGAATCGAGCATCGTGTTTGTCGGGTACGCTGCCAGCGGGACTCTGGCGCGGCACATCATCGATGGTGCAAAGCAAGTGCACCTGTTCGGCGAGGAGGTACCGGTGCGCGCCCATATTCACACTATCAACGGCTTTTCCGCGCACGCTGACCAGGCAGAACTGCTCGCGTGGCATAAACAAACGGGCGCCGCACGTACGTTCCTGGTTCACGGTGAAGAAGAGGTCATGAAAGTCTTTGCGACAAGACTTGACGGAACGATAGTGACGCTGCCGAAACTGCATGAAACTTTCGACATCTGATGCATGCACGCAGCTAATCTTTTACGACATTTTCGATCCGGTCAGTCTCATGCAAAAATTTGCATCACCACTTGCAATAAATCCGCCAAAATGCGGCGTATAAATGAACAACCGGCTTATTAGATTGCATTGAACTGGTCATCATCGGCTCGCGCCTGAAAGTTCTCTCGGTGGGGCTGATCGGCGGAACTATCGGCGCTTGCCTTTCAGTCGCCAGCGAATACGCCAGCTGGCGGGTGAAATGCTGGCCGGCTAGCTACCGCACCCATGGCCAGTAATCAAAATAGTGCAACAGGTATCAGCATGGCGATCCCGGCACGGGGAGGCCTGATCGGATGCCGGCAAGGCAGAGACATTAGCCGGCACCCTGTGTCCAAATAATTGAATTAATTCCAATGATGAATACTCGTTACAGGCTTCAAGGTATTGCGTGCGTTCTATTCGGTATTTTAGGGCTCGTCCTGGCGACAGTCATTGTGTTGCGCCGCGATTGGTTGTCAGCAGATGCGCCAGAGCCGGCATTATTGCGCTATGCAGTTCTAGCCGCATTTTTCGATTTACCAGTCATGACCTGCCTGCGCTTGCCGCGCGACAGTATTACGCCCAAACCCGCCTGCGGGCAAAACAACAACCACGGAGCGGTGTCTTCGTCCACTCACGTGTAAGTCCAGAAATCCAATCCGCAGGTACGATTCCGACCAGGGATTTCATCTCGACGCGATTCGTTTACAACTGGAACTGATATTACGATCCTGACCTGAGTCCCATTTTTGAGGTCAGTCTGTAACTGGACTAAAGTGGCGCTCGTGAGCCTTTCCACTCACATGCGCATTTGGCGCGCTGACAGAGTTGATCTCCGCGCCGCTTGCTGCCGGGGCCGGCGTCACCTATGCGATCGCACCGGGTCTGACAAATAGCGCAATCTCCTCCTGGCGCGTGTCGAAGGCATAAAGGTTTATGTCGAGCACAATTATGAACTCGGCCATGGAGACCCCCTAAGGACGCGGCCAAGGAATCCAATCGAAGTTGGAATTGCTATGAGGTCCTCTCTGTCATGAATTCGCGTTTGCTGCAACCCACACGGCATAGGCCTGAGTGAAAGCCTGCAGAAACTTGCGCGTTCCGTCGTTGGCGAGTTTGCCATTCGCGTCAAACAGTTTATCGGCGCCGCCAAGATAGGCTTCCGGCTGCGCCATCGTCGGAACATTCAGAAAAACGAGCGATTGCCGCAGATGATGATTGGCGCCGAAACCGGCGATGGGGCCCGGTGACGCGCTGATGACCGCGCCCGGCTTGCCATTCCAGACATTCTTGCCATAAGGCCGAGAGCCGACATCCAAGGCATTCTTCAGCGCCGCTGGCACCGATCGATTGTGTTCCGGTGTGACGAAGATGACAGCATCTGCCGCGCGGATTCGATTGCGAAAGTCTGTCCACTCGGACGGTGGATTGTCATCGACATCCTGATTGTAGAGCGGCAGCTTTCCTATCTCGACAATGCTGAGCTTCAGCCCTTCGGGGGCCACCTCAGCGAGCGCGTTGGCTACCTTTCGATTGATAGAATATTTC
>JAKBDW010000083.1:0-5161 GCA_021834245.1 Pseudomonadota bacterium | reverse complement strand
CCAGCCTGGTCTCCCGGCGCCAGCGCATGGGCGAGCTCACGGCAGAGCAGGCGCAAGAGGTGCGCGCCGAGTTTGCGCGGGTGATGGCAGAAAGCGTTACGCTGCTGACACCCAGTGCGGCGGACTATGAACTGGCCGCCGAATTGCTGGCAAATTTCAAAAGCGGCTTGCGTGCCGGCGACGCCTTGCATTTGGCAACTGCCTACAACCAGGGCGAGTTGGAACTGCTGTCGCTGGATAAGACCCTGGTCAAGGCGGCCAACAGCCTGGGCATCAAAGCATCGGAGGGAACTCGGATGCCGCGCAAGGGGTAAGCTTGATCAACCCGACAATGCATCATCAGCAACTAAGCCGTTTTTCACGTCCCATCTCTCCTTCATCTCCGGGATTCGACTCTAATCTCGGGCGCTACTCAAACCGGGGGGACGTCGTCCGGTTGACCACCAAGCTCTTAACGCGGATGTTGCCCGTCGAGAAACCGCTGAAGGATAGTTGCAGAGGGGTAACTGGACATCGACGCAATTCCATTTGCCAACTCAACGGGGTACAGCGCGCCCTCAAATTTATGACTAATCAACGAGGGTAGGGTCGCCAAGATGCGTGGCAACCCGATCAGATCATTAGCCCTTGGTCGTTCTTGGTCGTTGAGATAGTCTCCGGTAGGTACGTTTAGCACCATGTACGCACCGGGATCTACCTTGACATACACCTTTTCCCCCCAGTTTGTTCGAAAGCCGTAGGGGTTGGAAAGATCGGGTGATCTGTACACTTCACGGCGAACGAACGCGTGAGTCAAAGGGGCGAAAGTCAAAGCTTCTCCACGGGCATGAGGCGGTGTGAAGCGAACAATTGACGCAAGATGGTCAAAGAAAGCGCCGCTCTTTTCCTGTCCGATGACGTGCACTGGCCTATTTTCATTTCTCGCAAACTGTAAAAACGCACGGATATTTGGAACCAGCTTTGAGTACTGGCTACGCAGCGTTAGAGGCCCGTCTTTGATGAAGAGCGTATCAGTGACTAACGATCGGTCCGTGTGGTGCCACATCAGACGCACAGCTGTGAAAAGCATCAGGTGTTCCATGACCAGCATGTACGATGATGCTAACGATTCAGGTGCACTTTCTTCATCCATTTCAAGATGAAAGCCCCAGACATCCGAAAGAAAGACCATGGCGTTGCAATGTGGGCAGTACCTTTCATCAGCATTGTGAGCTAGGCCCTCTGTGATCTCTTTGCCACAGCTGGGGCATTGAAAGCCAGGAGAACATGAATTTCCTTTGTGTTCCCATTTGCGATAGGCAAGCCATTTCAGGGTCTCGTAAAACGCGCCGTTCTGGTCGACCCTCATTGAATCACGCACGATGTGCCGAACAGCGTCATAGTTCGTTCCGAGTGGGGTGCGTACATTTTTTAAGGGGAATACAGTTGCATGCTGAACCCCGCTGTCTTTAAGCGCATCCCGAAGCAGAAGAGGGTGAGGCAGATCCTTATCGATTACGTCGAGCTTGGCTTTGTCCAGCATGAGCAGCGCCGTCTTTACAAAGGCAACTTCCTTTGGGGGCTTCTGCTCTGAACGCACCGACACGAATGACCCATCTACAGCCCAGATCCCGCGTAAGGGTTCAATACCGCTTGGGTCGAATGGTTGCCATTCCGTACCGGACGGATCCGTGTCGAGCACCTGTGCACTCTCAAAGTCATCGACTAGCGTCTTGACCCATTCGCTCTCGATGACGGCGAGGTGACCGAGTTTGGATGCCGCTTCACCTGGCAACCGAGTGCCTTGTCCATAGGGCATAGCTATTACTCCGTTGCTCAGATTGCGGGGGAGGCGGCTACTGGCGCTTGGCGTGCTTCGAACTTGAATGCCTGGGTCGGCACCACAAACCGATGTGACATTGTCAGCATCCGCATATAGCCCGGTGTTTTGGCTCGCAGAATGTCTTCCTCAATTCCAGAGAATGCGATCTGCACACGGGAAAGCGATCTGGTCTCATCTTGGCTTGAGAGGTGGCCAACAAAAAAATTCTCCGTTTGAGCCAGCAACTCCTTGTTGATTGTCGATGGCGATTGCGTGGAGTAGACCATTCCGATGTGAAATTTTGCCCCCTCTTTCGCAAAACGAGCGTAAACACCAGTGAGATCTTTGCTATCCGGCGGGAAGAGGTTGTGGGCTTCCTCAAAATAGAGCTGCACATAGCGGTTTCCGAGAGCATTGCTTACAAACTTTGTCTCTTGGGCTCTGAAGACGGCGGTCGACAGCATGTTCGAAAAATATTTCCGGATTGCGTCAGTAGCATTGCCTAGATCGAGAATAACGGTGCGACCTTGATCCAGCAAGGCCAAAATTTCCCCTTGAAAATCACCAGCGTCGGGTGCGTGATAGTGGCGATACGCGCGGATGACCGAGGGGCCAGAACCGGTTGCGGGATTGAGAAACTCAAGTAAGGCCACCGCATCCGGATCAAAAACAGGGCGCCCCCCATTCATCAGGAGTGCATTGTCTGGGGATTCGCGCCGGAATTTGGAAATTACTTCAAGCTCAGAGACCAACTCGTCCAAGTTAGTCGGATTGTTTGGAATGGGCTCCCCAGGGCGCGCTATGCCATACGCTGCCGCCCGAAAAGGCTGGTTAAAGTGACAGTCGAAGTGCTTCACATACTGCGTAGCGACTACGTTCATCCTGCGTAGCCGCGTTTCGTCAGCTGCAAAACCTGCTTTCTGGAGGATGGCCCAGTACATTTGGATCTTTCGAACAGCTTTGCTCTTGTCGGATTCATTCATGCCCGACAACTCTGCCAAATCAGGCAGCGTCACACCAGCAAAACTGCGAATATAGTTCGATGTTTTGTTATCTTGGGCAAGCATCGAACCCAGCACTTCGAGGCACGCCGCGGGATGCTCGTAGAAATTTAACCGCAACGGGCTGGCAGGTGTTCCTTGTCGGGGGGTGAGGGCATAGACGCGACAGCGGTCTTCATTAGCTGAGCGAAGCGATCGGTTGCCGTCCTGAGGGTTGTCATTGGCATACTCGCCATTGATGTCGAAGATCAGTTGACCGACAGAATTGTCTTGAGACGTGGCGTCAATCATGCCTTGGGCTAATAACTTCACAACGTTAGATTTTCCCAGGCGTGTTTTCCCGAACATCGCCGTGCGGCACCCCTTGAAGTCTTTCATCGAGATATCTACGGGGATATTGGTGACGCTTCCATCGCTGAACAGGCCGCACTCCATTGTGCGAAGGTTGCCTATAGTTACCCTGTCTTCGGTCTTTACCATGCCGTTGACAATCAGTTTGAGCAGTTCCCCATCTGGGGCAAAAACCTTGTAGCGGTGGGCACTAACCACGTTGTTCACATCGCCTGAAAATTCTAGCTTCCGCATCTCCTGTGGGTTGGCATAGAACATACCTAGCACGTCGCAATCCAGAGCGCCCCACTGCAACTCACTTTGAGTCCACACGTCGAGCTCAGGCATTGATTTCTTGTGCAGTTCAAAATACGTTTGTTGGACTTGGTTTGATAAGGGCGTCGGAGAAACTCCAGTCACTCGTAGCAATGTGAAGTGTGGTGGCGTGTTTCCGGCGTTCACCGGGGTCATGATTAAAAATGAGCCTCGGGGGATTCCGCCAACGGCAAGCTTATATGGATCGCTGGTGATGATTTTTGCCGCGTCGAAGCCAAGCTCCAATACGTAACCGACGAACCGCATTTGGGCGATCTGGCGAGCCTGTTCCATTGTTTCCTCCCGCGCAAGGAAGGCCCGCAGCGCGTCAATAGGGTTGCCCTGAGTAGCGGCGGTGTTGAGCAGTGCGCCAAGTTGCGGCATGACCTCAGATCTCCTTATGTATTAGCTCGAATGATGAGTTCTTCGAAGTACTTTCTGCTGGCCTTGTCAGCAGAGATGTGGGAAAAACGCGATACCACCTCGCGAGAGAACTCGGGATGGTCGTAGAGGCTTTGAACGGAATGATGACTGGCGTTTGTACAGAGGATCTTTGCGCCCCGTCTGGCTGCGCGAAGCAAGGCGTCAGCTAGTCGTTGTTGATCGGCCCAGGAGAACAGCACCTCGTTGTATTTTCGGAAGCCGTTATAATTGTGCAGAACCGTGTAGGGTGGGTCCGCGAAGACGAAATCATTTTCCTGAGCACGGTCCACAAGAACTTCAAAGTCACCCGCGACGAGTTCAGCAGCCTTCAAGAGGTATGACATGCTCTGGAAGTCGTCGGTGTCGAGAAGAACGTTGTTCTTTGAGCCGCGTGGTACGTTGAACTGCCCCTGCCGGTTCACACGGTAGATGCCGTTAAAGCAAGTTCGGTTTAGGTAGATGAGTCGTGATGCGCGCTGAGTCGAATCCGTTGGACTTTTAGAGCGGACCAAATAGTAGTAACTGCTGTCTTCCCGATGGCGGCGCTGCCGGTAACGTAGGCTGTTCTGTAATCCAAGCCAGTTCATCTTGATTGCCTGATAGGTGGCAATCAAATCAGGGTTCATGTCCCCTAGAATGGCTTTCTCGGGCTGAAGGTGGAAATAGACAGAGCCCGCACCAAGAAAAGGTTCAATGTAGGTATTAAAGGATTCAGGGAATAGATCTG
Source organism: Pseudomonadota bacterium (assembly GCA_021834245.1). GTDB lineage: Bacteria > Pseudomonadota > Gammaproteobacteria > Acidiferrobacterales > UBA6901 > JAJXUF01. Next base: position 564 of record JAKBDW010000083.1, on the reverse strand, counting down.
AGTAGCCAGATACCAACCAGCGTTTCCCACCTGCCCATTTCAAGAATGGAACGAAGCGTGTTTCCTGCGCATCACACTCTGTGCCCAACCCTACCCCCATTGTCTTGGAAGACTTATTGTTTATTGGCGCGCAGCTATTGTAATTCCAAATGATTCAGCACCCGGTTGCTGGGTGTTGGATTTCATAAAGAAATTACGTCGTAATTGCCAGGGCGGTCATATCAGGTTCCACTTGTGCGAGTGGAGAAGTATCTAATACCGCCCCCAACCATCTATACAGACCCCGGAAAAGCGAAAGGCCACTCCGAAGAATGGCCTTTCAATGTTTGGCTCCCCGACCTGGGCTCGAACCAGGGACCTGCGGATTAACAGTGGGTTTGAGGCCCCAGTGGCGGCGCGGGTTTGGTCGTGATTACCAAATTAATTCAATGGGTTAGTGCTACCCTGTCATCATTCATTTTACCGATAATTTCGGGGTTTTGTGCAGCAAAATTGCAGCAAAAAAACGTGGCCTTCTGGTAGCTATATCAAGTTCCATCAACAGCGATAACGAAGAAACAGCCA
>JAKBDW010000206.1:0-5161 GCA_021834245.1 Pseudomonadota bacterium | reverse complement strand
GTACATTGGACCGGGCTGGGCCGGGAGGTAGCGGGCAACGAACTGGCGGAAATTGCGTTCGCCAATGAAACAGATGCCAGTACTGTCTTTGCGTGCGTGATTAGGCAACCCCGCCTCGCGGGCGATCTTGCGCACCTCGGATTTGTTCAGGTCGCCAAGCGGAAACAAAGTGCGCGCCAGTTCATGCTGCCCGAGGGCGTGCAGAAAATAGGTCTGGTCCTTGTTGCTGTCGCGCGCCTTCAACAGCCGGAACGCTCCGTCCGATTCAACTACGCGCGCATAATGGCCTGTGGCGATGTAGCGGGCGCCGAGCGTTGCTGCGTGTTCGAGAAAGGCCTTGAACTTGATTTCTTTGTTGCACAGCACGTCCGGATTCGGTGTGCGTCCGGCGTGAAGTTCAGCGAGAAAATAGCTGAAAACGTGATCCCAGTATTCACTCGCGAAGTTGACCGCATGCAGCGGTATTTCCAATATCTCACACACGCGACGGGCCTCTTTATAATCTTCTTCCGCCGCGCAATAGCCATCGCCGTCGTCTTCTTCCCAGTTTTTCATGAACAGGCCGGCTACATCGTAGCCCTGGCGCTTCAGCAATAGCGCTGCGACGGCAGAATCCACGCCGCCGGATAAGCCAACAATTACCGGGGTTCCAGATGACATGAGGCTATTGTAGCGCAGTGCGGCCGGACCGCGTGCTATGGTATATCGTGCAGACTCTCGAGGGGGTAGCGCGTCCCTGCCAGGAAATCACTGACGCAGCGTTGAACCTGGGGGCTGCGGTGGCTTGATGCATTTTTTGCGATTTCATCCGGCGTCAGCCACAATGTGCGCACGATTGGCGTATCGAGCGACCGCTCCGGTTCATGACTCAGCAGTTCACCGGTAAAGGCAAACCGCAGGTACGTTCGCCCATTGGTATTGCTGATCCAGCGGTAGATTCCGAGCAGGGCACGCGGCGCGAAATGCCATGCCGTTTCTTCCAGAGTTTCGCGGATAACTGCTTCGAGTAGCGTTTCGCCTTCTTCCAAATGGCCAGCCGGCTGATTCAGTACACGCCTTCCGCCGATGTCTTCCTCGACCAGCAGAAAACGCCCTTCGCGTTCAGCGATGGCTGCCACGGTTACATGCGGTTTCCAGATCATAATTCCATCATAGCAGAGGCTCGATCGGCGCTTCGCGCCATTTGCCGGGCGCCAGGTCATCCAGCCGCCACGGTCCGATTGCATAGCGCACCAGGCGCAGCGTGGGAAAGCCAACTGCGGCCGTCATACGGCGTACCTGGCGGTTGCGGCCCTCAGTTAACGTCAGTTCTATCCAGGTAGTAGGAATGTTCCGGCGAAAGCGTATCGGCGGATCGCGTGGCCAGAGCTTTGGTTCGGGTATGACTCGCACAGTGGCAGGTCGGGTAGGGCGACCGTCGATGAGTACGCCGCGCCGCAATGTCTCCAGCGCGCGATCATCCGGTATGCCTTCAACCTGTGCCCAGTAGATTTTTGGCAGCTTGTGGCGCGGATCACTCAGGCGGTGCTGCAGCTTGCCGTCGTCAGTGAGCAGGAGAAGGCCTTCACTGTCACGATCCAGCCGGCCCGCCGGATAGACTCCAGAGAGCGGTATGTAATCCGCCAAGGTGGGCCGACCTTCAGCATCTGTGAACTTTGTGAGGACATTGAACGGCTTGTTAAAACATATGAGTCGCGGCATGGATGCTAGTATTCCAGAACCGGTGGGCCCGGGACAGGCTCCTGGTCCCGTCAGTTTCAATCCGCGAGATTTGTTTCTGGTCCGCTAGCTTCGAGCATTTCAGTATCATCATGCGAATAGGGCGGTGCACAACAGCACAGAATGTGCAGCGGCAAATCGCCGGTATTCCTGACGCAGTGGGCGAAACCCGGCGGGATGCATATTGTGTCGCCCGGCCGAATAGTGAAGCGCCTGCCATTGAGCAGCATCAAGCCGCTGCCGGCGGTGACATGATAGATCTCTTCGGACAGCGTGTGGCGATGAGGCGCTGTAGTTTGGCCGGGGGCGACGATGGCTTCGGCGAGACTCTGGTTGCTATTGCCGTGTACGTCCGGACGCATCAGTTCGCGAATTAGCGAGCCATCCTTGGTCGCATAGGGCGGAACATCGTCATAGCGGGTCTGCATCAGGAGTTGCCGGAAGTCGGTTGAGAATTCTTGCGCAATCTGCTGCGCCGGGCGTGCATCCTTTTGGCTGCGGGCGCACCCCTTGCTCGGCCCGGCAAGTCCTGCGGCGAGGATGTATTGGCCTGAAAGAACCCGGGTTGCATCATCTCGATAAAGCGCCGTGCCTGAGGGGTAAGAAAGCGACCGCGACGCAGTACCACGCCGTAGGACCGCTTTGGAAAATATCGATCGAGTGCAGTGGTGGCCAGATTCTCGCGGCCGGTCAGGCAAATGCTGGTGACGATCGAGATACCCAATCCAAGCTCAACGTATTTTTTAATGACCTCCCAGCCACCCACCTCGAGGGTCACCGTGTAACTGACACCATGCTGGCGGAAGACCAGGTCGACGACGTGCCACGTGCTCAAATGGCGTGGCGGCAGAATGAGACCGAAGGGGCTGATCTCTTCCAGTCGGAGGTCGCTGCGACCGGCGAGCGGATGGTTTCGTGGCGTGATCAGTATGGGGTCATAGGAAAATACCGGATGGTAAGCGATATCATCCGGGACCTCGAGCATCGACCCCACTGCAAAATCCACTTCATCGGAACGCAGCAGGGCGAGGCCGTCCCGACCGGTAACATTCTGCAGCCGCAGACGTATTCCCGGATAGCTTTCGGCGAAGCGCTTGATGAGATCGGGCAGCAGGTACAGGATCGTCGACTCGCCGGCCGCGATTTCCAGTTCGCCGGTTTCGATGGCGCCACTATCCTGGGCGAAGGTCTCCGGCAGCGAATCAATTCCCTGAACCAGCGGCAAGGCTAGTCCAAAAAGTGCTTTGCCCGCTGGTGTTAGCTGAATGCGCGGGCCGCGCCGCTCGAACAGCACCGTATCGAGTTCACGTTCCAATGCCTGGATTTGCAGTGACACGGAAGGCTGGCTCAGGTGCATGCGCTCGGCCGCTTTGGATACGCCACCGGCCTGGGCGGCATAGCAGAAGGCACGCAACTGCTTGAGGCGGTTCTGTTTGTAGTACAACCTGCCCGGTGCGGATGTGCTCACATCTAACTCCAGTGAACATTGAAAATATCAATATTCAATATTGACATAATTAACTTGTCAAATAGTCAATTTTGAAACTAGACTCAAATCTGACTTCTGCCAAATAACAGCGCCGGCTCGACAAATTAGCGCCGGGGCGGACGATCTGCGGGACCACAAGGCACCTGGCCCGGATGTGCGGGCCTTATCTCAAAGAAGACATGCTGTTCGTGAAGTAGCCGGTGCGAGCAGCCCATCCTCGAGGAGGCAGCATCATGACGCTCGACTCCCAAATTCAATCCCTGGAGCAGGAATGGCGCAGCGATCAGCGCTGGCGCGGCATCGAACGGACATACCACGCAGCAGATGTTCTGCGATTGCGCGGCACCTTGCCCATTGAGTACACACTGGCGCGACGCGGCGCGGAAAAGTTGTGGTCGCGGCTTGCGACCCAGGACTATGTGCCGGCGCTCGGCGCCCTCACCGGAAACCAGGCGATGCAGATGGCCAGGGCTGGTCTGCAGGCAATTTACTTGAGCGGCTGGCAGGTGGCTGCCGATGCGAATAATGCGGGGCAGATGTACCCGGATCAGAGTCTTTACCCGGCGGACAGCGTGCCGGCCGTGGTGCGCCGCATCAATAACGCGCTACAGCGTGCCGACCAGATCTGCCATGCGGAGGGTAATGATTCCATCGATTGGTACATACCAATTTTGGCCGATGCCGAGGCCGGATTCGGCGGCGTGCTTAATGCCTTCGAAATCATGAAAGCCATGATCGAGGCGGGAGCAGCTGGTGTCCATTTCGAGGATCAGCTTGCGTCTGCCAAGAAGTGCGGCCACATGGGTGGCAAGGTGCTGGTGCCCACGCAAGAAGCTGTGCAGAAACTCGTCGCAGCGCGTCTCGCTGCTGACGTCCTTGGCGTGCCGACCGTGCTGGTGGGGCGCACCGACGCGCTGGGAGCCTCGTTGCTGACGAGCGATATCGATGCCCGCGATTGCGTCTTCTGCACTGGAGAACGTACGGTCGAAGGGTTCTTCCGTGTGCGCCCCGGCCCCGAACAGGCCATCGCTCGCGGTCTGGCCTTTGCTCCGTACGCAGACCTCATCTGGTGCGAAACCTCCAAGCCCGATTTGAAAGAAGCGCAGCGCTTTGCGGAAGCTATTCATGCCAAGTTCCCCGAACGCATGCTGGCCTATAACTGCTCGCCGTCCTTCAACTGGAAGAAGCATCTCGACGATGCGACGATTGCCCGCTTCCAAAAGGAACTGGCGGCGATGGGTTACAAGTTCCAGTTCATCACCCTGGCCGGTTTTCATGCACTGAACTTCTCCATGTTTGATCTGGCACAGCATTACCATGAAACGGGAATGTCGGCGTTTGTGGACTTGCAGGAGCGGGAATTTGCCGCCGAGCAGCGCGGGTATACTGCCACCAAGCACCAGCGGGAGGTGGGCGCGGGATATTTTGACGCAGTGACTCAGGTGATTGCTGGAGGTGCGTCGTCGATTACAGCGCTGGCTGGTTCGACCGAAGAAGAGCAATTTGTCCTGCAGGGCAGGGCGCAATCGGCCCATTGAGGCAGGTGATCCGGAACGGCATCGATCCGCGCCGCATCCGAGCTTCCGGTTCTGGTCAGGCTGAAAAGCTGTTTTCGTGCAATCAGGCTGCTCAACCGCGGCGCTTCGGCGTGCGCCGAATCGGGAGCGCAGCAAGTGCGTCATTTCTTTTTAGTCTAGTCAGCGCCGACACCCGCAAGTCGCCAACCCGCGGCCGCGTCATGCCGACTGGCGGCCAAGCGTATCGAATCCGGAGGAATTTTACAGCTGCGCCGGGGCAGCGATTTCGCGCCGGGCAAGAGAGGAATTCGCCCGGAACTACGGGCTGTGCCGCCACGTGACGCGAATAGTGGATGGCTGTCGCAAGTCAGACGGGCCGTATGCACTCCGACCGGTACCGGCAACGCCGCGAGTCACAGACCGACGGAACCACTGC
>JAKBDW010000345.1:0-5186 GCA_021834245.1 Pseudomonadota bacterium | reverse complement strand
CCGATCGGGATTGCGAATCAGGTCAAGCGTCAGCGTGTCCGCCGTTTTCTTGATCTTGTCCGTCATGACCTGTGCCGGCCGATAGTCGGCAACCGCCGCCACTCCGATAAAGATTTGTGCCGCCGCTATACGCTGCTGGACAGCCTCAGACATTTCCATGGCGGTAGTCACCGCGACAAAGTCCGCGCGATCGGGCGGTGCCAGCGAGGTCGGGCCGGAAATGAGCGTGACGCGTGCGCCAGCCTCGGTGGCGGCAGTTGCCACGGCATAGCCCATCTTTCCCGAGCTGCGGTTGGTAATCATGCGCACAGGGTCTATCGGCTCGCAGGTGGGTCCGGCCGTCACGATGATGTGAACGCCCTCAAGATCGCCGATCTCGAACAGCGCTGCGGTCAAATTTACAAGTTCGTCGGGCTCGAGCATGCGTCCCGCTCCGGTCTCGCCGCAAGCCTGACTGCCAGTGGCTGGTCCGAAGATCTTAATGCCGTTTGTGCCAAGGGTTGCGAGATTCGCCTGGGTGGCCGGATTTTCCCACATCTGCCAGTTCATGGCCGGTGCGACCGCAACCGGAGCACCGCTGGCCAGACACAGGGTACTGAGCAGATCATCGGCCCGGCCATGGGCAAGTTTGGCAATGAAGTTCGCGCTGGCGGGAGCTACCAGCACGGCATCGGCCCAGCGCGCGAGCTCGATGTGCCCCATGCCCGCTTCTGAATCGGCATCAAGCAGATGAAGATGCACCCGATGACCGCTCACGGCCTGCATCGTGAGTGGCGTGATGAATTCGGTTGCGGCACGGGTCATGGTGACGCGCACATCCGCACCGGCATCACGCAGGCGCCGAACCGCTTCGGCGCTCTTGTAGGCAGCAATACCGCCGGTGACGCCCAGAAGAATGCGCTTATTTGTCAGTGAAGCCATAAGATATTACAGTGTACTTGGGCCTAGTCGGCATGGAAATAGGATAAAGGAATTCCACCCCCGCCGGCTGTTGCGCGCTCCGGTCAGTAATAGCAGTGATAATCGGCGTGCTCGGTGTGCCCGCGACCATAACCGCACATTGGAGGTGAGGCATGGCGATCAGTGACTGGCCGGCAAGTGAGCGGCCACGCGAGAAACTGCTCATGGAAGGCCCCGGTATTCTGTCAGATGCCGAATTGCTGGCGATCTTTCTGCGCACCGGTATTGTTGGCAAGACGGCCGTCGACTTGGCGCGCGACCTGCTCTTGCGTTTTGGCGGACTAAGAGAGCTGCTTGCCGCACGACGCGAAACGTTCTGTGCTGCTCCAGGCCTGGGGGATGCCAAATACGCGCAACTGCAGGCTGCCCTGGAGATCGGACGACGACACCTCGGGCAGGAACTGCGCCGAGGCGCGACGCTGAACTCTCCGCAAGATACCCAGGCTTACCTTCGCGCATGCCTTCGTGATCGGCCTTATGAGGTCTTTTGCTGCCTGTATCTCGACAATCGACATCGGGTCCTGGCATTCGAAGAGCTATTTAGTGGGACGCTCAATGGTACGGCCGTCTATCCACGCGAAGTCGTAAAGCGGGCTCTAGCGCATAACGCTGGGGCCGTGATTTTTGCCCATAATCACCCATCCGGTGTCGCAGAGCCGAGTCGGGCCGATGAAGTGCTTACCCAGCGGCTCAAAGAATCGCTGTCGTTGGTCGACATTAAGGTGCTTGATCATCTGGTAATCGGGGACAGCGAAGTAGTGTCTTTTTGCGATCGGGGTCTGTTGTAGGCGCCGGGCCGGAATAGGCCGGCAACCCGGTCATAACCGGGCCTGGCGCGTAGGGCGGTGCGCCTGGGGTCCATTGGGACCGGCTGGTGAATGCTGCCATCCTGAGTCACCCCACGAAGCGACCTTGTTTAAGGCTTGGCAGCGCTGTCCGGGCGCGGAGCAGCCCAACCGGCATTCTTGGGGTAGGGGGGGCTACCCGCCTGCGGCAGAATCTGGTATAAAGGCCAGCTCTTCCCGCCTGGCGGGATATGTCTGGAGAACTGGATTATGCCGAAAGTCTGCCAAGTCACCGGGAAAAAGCCGATGACGGGTAACAACGTGTCGCACGCCAACAACAAGACCAAGCGTCGCTTCTTGCCGAATTTGCATTATCGCCGTTTCTGGGTAGAGAGCGAGAAGCGCTGGGTCAGCCTGCGTTTGTCCACCAAGGGTCTGCGCACCCTCGACAAGAATGGCATTGACAGTGTGTTGGCTGATATCCGCGCGCGCGGCGAGAAGGTCTAGGAGACAAAGCCATGGCGAAGGCCGTCCGTGAAAAGATCAAGCTCGTGTCGAGTGCCGACACGGGTCACTACTATACGACTACCAAGAATAAGCGCACCACTCCCGACAAGCTCGAGATGAAGAAGTATGATCCGGTGGTGCGCAAGCACGTGATTTACAAGGAAGCGAAGATCAAATAACTGGTCTTGCAGTTTGCCACGCTTCTGATGAAGGCCCGGGCCAAGCCCGGGCCTTTTGCTTTTCTGGGTTTTCGCGGCCGAGTCGCAATTTTGTCCCAGTTGCAGATATCAGGATTGGCGCCCCAGCAGGCGTGCAATGAATGCAGTTTTTGCTGATTGTTCCAGCGAGCAGGTCCATTTGTAGGCAAGGTTGAGCGTAGCGCCGCAGGCATAGACGCCGTGTCCGCGGACTACGGCGACCGGGTGTCGCGCTAGCGCCTCTGCAACACGGCTTGCGGCGTCGGAAAAGTACCGATCATACGGCACATCGATTACCGGCACGCGCGGAAAATATAACTGGCCCTCGAAATCAAGCGGCAGATAGTCCTTGCCGTCGAGTGTAATGGCAACAGTGTGTGGCCCATGGCTGTGCAGTACGGCGCCAGCATTCGGGTTGGCACGGTAGACCGCCAGATGTAAAGGCGTGTCCTGCGAAGCCTTGTCGCCGATTTGACCGTCGAGGCTGCATTCTACAAGCTCATCCGCGCCAAGGATGTCGGCACATGCGCCGGTAGGTGTGATCCAGAACCGCCGGTCGATGCGAACCGATGCGTTTCCGCTGTGCGAATCATTATTGCCGTAGCGACGCAGCCAGCGATAGTGATCAATGAGTTCCTGTTTATGGTTCATGTTTCTGTCAGTTTCCAGGGTTGGACGATTGACTCAGGTCCGTTCCGGGCGGCATACACGCCTTCTTACGGCACAATTCGAAGAAATTACGGTCTGAAGTAAAGCGGTATAGGCACCGGCCAAAGCAGATAGATGCGCAGAATCGAGTTGGCTCGCGAACTGACCGGAAAATGGACAAATCAGTGCGGCTGTCGTATAACTGCAACGCTCCCAATCCGCCGAGTATATACACGAGAGCCGATTTTTGCGATAAATTGCGAGTTAAACCAGAGGCATACCGAAAGGGTCAGTTGTGTACCCACTGAATCAGCAAGTCCTGCGTACCGATGTAGCGGGCATGCCGCTCGAATGGATAGATTTTCAGGATGCGGTTCGTATCTACCATCTCGGGCAAGTTGCCTACAGCTGCGGTGTCCCGCTTTACCGGATTCGCGGAGGGTATAACGCCGTCAGCGGCGCGCGTAGCGTGATCGAGGTAAATTCGATCATTGCCACGATCGGCGACAACCACGCATTCATGAAGGCGCGCGAACACTATGTTCCGCCGCTCAGCAACCCCGCCCTGTTCGCACGTGACGCCCATCTTTGCCTATATTGCGGCGAACAGTTTCATGTGCGCGATCTTTCTCGCGACCATATCACGCCGCTCAGCAAGGGTGGCACCGATACCTGGACCAACGTGGTGACGGCGTGCAAGCGGTGCAACAACCACAAGGCCGGTGGTACTCCGGAAGATTCGGGAATGACGCTGCTGGCAGTGCCATTTACTCCGACGCACGCCGAGTATGTTTACCTGCAGGGCAAGCGCGTGCTGGCAGATCAGATGGAGTTCCTGCTGGCGCATTTTCCGCGTACCAGTCCGCTGCACAAGCGTTTGTCGCGCAAGATCTAGGCAAGCAGCAGGTCGTTAGCTTCCGTCACGCTGAATCCGCAGATTGTCCTTTAGGCACACACCCTGTAGCGTGCGCGTGCGGTCGACACCAATTTGTCGGTGTTCTAGGCCGAGACCTGAGGAAGTCTGCAGCTGCGCAGCTTCTGCGCAAACGTGCGCAACGCCTGGATGCCGGTTGCTTCGGCTTCGCGGCACCACTCCTGCAGGGCGCGCAGCAGATTTTCTTGGGTTGTGGCGGAGCGGTGCCAGATGTCCTGCAACTTCTGCTTCATTGCGTAGACGGTTTGCAGGTTCTGGTAGCGATCAAGAGCACGCTCCAGCCGCTCACTGCTTGATTCATCGAGCAGCCGCGCTTCGCGTACCATCAAACGGCGGGCGCGCTTGAGCAGGGTCCACGATTCGCGATCCGCGCGATCGGCTTTCCTGAGCTCTTCGCGATGCACATCGCGCATCACCTCGCGCGCGAATTGGGCCATAACTTGGAAGCGGTTTGCGATGACCGCCTTGACGGTGTCGAGATCAATATGCTGTTTGCCCGTATCGAACGCCAGCTCAGGCGGAATTTTCTTTACGCGGGCCAGACCTAGAATCTGCAAGATGCGGATGTACATCCAGCCAATGTCGAATTCCCACCACTTGGACGAAAGCTTCGCCGAACTCGCAAATGTGTGGTGGTTGTTGTGCAGTTCCTCACCGCCAATGATGATACCCCAAGGCACGATGTTCGTGCTGGCGTCCGCCACCTCGTAATTTCGATAGCCCCAGAAGTGGCCAATGCCGTTGATGACGCCGGCAGCCCAGAAAGGGATCCATGCGATCTGCGCAAGCCAGATCAGCGTGCCTGGTATCACACCGAACAGCGCCAAATTGATTGCGAGCATGACAAATGGTCCGAGGCTGTGGCGCTTGGTATAAACATGCCGTTCCAGCCAGTCGTCGGGAGTTCCATGGCCATACTTTTCGATGGTTTCGGTGTTACGCGCTTCGCGGTGGTACAAAGTCGCCCCCAGCCACAGAACGCGCTGAATTCCGTAGTGCTGGGGACTGTGCGGATCTTCCGCCGTGTCTACCTTCGCGTGATGTTTGCGGTGGATCGCTGCCCACTGCCTTGTCACCATGCTTGTCGTCAGCCAAAGCCAGAAGCGAAAGAAGTGGCTGATAATGGGATGCAGCTCAAGGGCACGATGCGCCTGG
>JAKBDW010000315.1:0-5196 GCA_021834245.1 Pseudomonadota bacterium | reverse complement strand
CGATTCCGGCAAGATAAATCAGCCGGTCGTTTCGAGGCGCACGACAGCTGCAGAGTCTTCCGTGATTGACCTCACACAAGGAAGTGCTGCTAACGTTGCGCTGACCTTGCCGTAGCCGAGTCGAGACAGCGATTGTCTAATCGAGTCCCTTCGGACCACTGGTCCACGGGGGCTCGTTTTTTGGTCATGCGCCTGCCTCTACCCTGTTCGGCGGCGTCGATTAAAGAAAAGCCAAAATAATCAATCTTCCAAGTCAGGTCACCGAGATACGATGTTCTTTGAACACGGCGTTCGGTTTTCCGAGCACCTCACCGCCTTGACCATTGCGTCAATATTAATAATCGCGGGCATGTCAGGAAGCATGCCAAGCATGCGGTCGAATCTAGTAAATCCACGTGGCGTCCTTTAATCCCGTGAGCAGCGTCTGTCCCGTCTCCAGGTCGACTAGGCGGGCTGTATCGCCGAACGCCGGCTGGAAAAGGAGATCGTGATATTCGATGGCTGTGTCGCATTCTTCATCGGTAATCAGGTTGGGATGTTGTTCCTTGTCAGTCTGAAGAGAAATAGCAAACGAATACAAACCAAAGTTCCCGTCGACCTCATCCGGGTAGTAGTAGAGGATAGATTCGTGCCCATGTACCGAGAACGTGAGGTAATGCCACGAGGATGCCGTAGTTTCATTGAGTGCCTGCCGCGGCAAAGGCAGATTGGCGGCACCGCCACGTTTAATGACAAAGGGATTTTTGATCAGCATAGGGTTCCAGATGGCACTCTCCCGACGCCATTCTTTGGAATAGCGGCTCCGAATAGGCCCGGGCGCACAAGGACTGAAGGCATGACAGTCTTCCTTGCCGATTCGGTCCCATCGCTTACCGTCGTAGGCCAGAAAGATTAGCTTAAGATGACGGTCATCGGCTTCGGGGTTGCGACCATAGGCTACGGCTAGTCTTTTATCGGCGAGACGACCTACTTGGTACGGCAGGTATGGCGTCATTCGGTCATCTTTTGCCGAATAGAGCGATGCTTCTTCACCCTTCTTGAAAGGAAGTGGAACAGAAGGTGCCGGCCCGGCACCCACCTGAAGAGAAACTTCCTGAATGGCGTCGCCGGAAATCCAGATGACGGCTTTCGCGGCGTCTTCATAGTAGACGCTGCTGGGGCACACTTTTAGCGAACGCAACGTTTGCGCATGGCGGGTTACGGGATCCCAACGTTCAAGTTCGCACCGATGATCACCGGACTTGAAGTAGACCAGGGCAGTCGCGGCTTTTTTTGCCGGCATGCGGGATAACAGCTCCTTCACCACATCAGTGGCGCCTGCCTTATCCGCATAGTCCAAGGCCGAAATCCCCTTCTCATCTCGTGCGCCGATCCTCGCACCGTGAGCAAGCAGTAATTCCAGCATGCTCGGCAAGTCCTCACGCGCTGCCACGATGAGCGCTGTCTCGCCCATCTGGTTGGGCGCATTTACATCTACTCCCTTGGCCAGGATCGCCTGCACGATTTCGCCGCTGTTTGTGCGGACGGCGCGCTGTAGCACTGTCGCGCCATAGGTTTCCGGCCAGTCTACCCGTGCGCCCCGATTGAGCAGGAGCATGGTAATACCGCCATTCTTGGCGTCGAGCGCATAGACCAATGCTGAAGTCCCATCCGCCGACTGGGTATTAACGTCGACGCCGTCGTCGAGCAACGTTCGCACCATGGCGAGATTGTTATTCATGATTGCCGCGATCAGGGCGGGCCCGCCTACTTTTTTCAAATCAGCATCGTGAAGTATCAGCGCCTGCACGATGGCGATATCGTGGTCCCGGGCAGCCGTTGCGAGTAAGTTTTCTCTGCCGGACTTTCCTGCGGGAATCTTTGCCCCTTTGTCCAAGAGGATTTTCACAATCTCCGTGCGGCCGCGGCTAACCGCCAGCGTCAAAGCGGTTTCTCCCGTTTCCGATGTCAGATTGACATCGGCCCCTAGTGACAGAAGTTTAGAGACAATCGTTGTATTGCCGTCCGCTGCGGCCCCCATCAGGGCCGTGTTCCCGCCTTGATTACGGGCGTTGACGTCGGCCCCGTAAGCGAGGAGATCAAAGACAATCGTCGTCTGGCCTTCAGCCGCGGCGATCATCAGGGCCGTAGTCCCGGCTTGGGCGCGGGCGTTGACGTCGGCCCCTTTGGCGAGCAAGCGCTCTACCGCTGCGCTATCCCCATTGAAAGCAGCTTCCATCAATTCGGTCCAACCGAATTGTCCTGGTTTCAGGCGAACGGCGCTCATTTGATGTTCTATTCGAAAGCTGTTCACGTTACCCTGTCCCGCCAAGAGGGCAGGAGGGCCCGTCAACACGAATAACGCTGTGGCACCGATAATTCGATAGAATGAACGACAGTTCCGCCTAGAGTCCATATCGCCAATACTCCTTGTGACGGTCTGCCGGCCGGAAGTTTAAGTATAGTCTTGTCTTTGTTGCGCTGGACACACCGAGATTGCCGGTCGGGTATTGTCGGAATACACGCGATTTCGACGTTGACTGGCGGCTTTCGAGTAAGTACTAACCGAAATGCTGACCGTCTCTTTCGAGTCTATATCTGTAAAAAACTCCTTTTTTGCAAAGGTCCGAGAATATCGGGGCCGACTGCGAATTATTCTATTCGACACGTTGTGGAATGTGCTGAGGTGGCGATCTCGCGGCTTGCAGCCCAAGCGGGCACTAGCTTCGAAGTAACAGCAAATGAACGATCGAGATAGACGTTAACGGAAGAACTAGATCTGATTTTTTCCGCGTTGTTCAACAGAGGTAGGTCGAAAATACGCATTCCCGAGCGCAAGATGCTGGCCCTCTGCATTTGCGAAGAAGAAATGGCCGGTATGCGTCCCTGAACAGACGCTCAGGGAAGTTCGTGCGGCAGAGCGCCTTGGACGAGGAAGCGACGGTCCCGAATTCAGGTACCGGTTGTCGGCCATTGCGGTCGTTGGCGGCTGTGCGATCAAACTTCCCCTATCAACCCATTTCGATCTGGCGAGCAGCTGCCTAGGATTGATGCGATAGCGCTTACCATTATCCAATTATTTGCCCGTAAGCGTGGCCGGAGGAACTTCCGGCGAACTTGTCGGGGTCGCGAATGCTGACGCCCGCTATTGGCATGCCACATTCCTTGCTGCACGCTACAATGAAAAGCTTGACCGTCCGGGGGGTTTTCCGTGAGTCCGTTGGAACATCTCAGCGAGATTATCAGCCAGCTGTATCGTTCCGAATCCCGGCGCGTGCTGGCGACGTTGATTCGCCTGCTCGGCGATTTCGATCTGGCGGAAGATGCGTTGCACGATGCGTTCCGGGCGGCCATGGAGGAGTGGCCAGGGAAGGGAATTCCAGCGAATCCGCGCGCCTGGCTGGTGTCAACTGGTCGATTCAAGGCGATTGACCGGATCCGCCGCCAGGCGAAGTTCGATACGCCCTTGGAAGCGATCGAGGAACCGGGATCACTGGATGACGATCCCGCTCAGCAGGATGAAAAGTCCATCCAGGACGATCAGCTGCGGCTGATCTTCACCTGCTGCCATCCGGCACTGTCGCCCGAGGCGCGCGCGGCCATGACGCTGCGCGAGGTTTGCGGCCTGACCACGGAAGAAATCGCCCGAGCCTACCTTATTACCCCGACGTCGCTGGCCCAGCGGATTGTCCGGGCCAAATCGAAGATCAAGGAAGCGAAGATCCCGTATGAGGTGCCAGAGCTGCGCGAACTCCCTGAGCGCTTGCACACCGTGCTGCAGGTTGTTTACCTGGTATTCAATGAAGGCTACTCGGCATCATCGGGCGATTCGGTAACGCGTGTTGATTTATCGGACGAGGCCATCCGGTTGGGTCGCCTGTTATTGGCTTTGCTTCCGACCGCGGATGTGCAGGGGCTCCTGGGGCTCATGTTGCTGCACGACTCCCGGCGCGTGGCCCGCACAGATCCAAAAGGCGATTTGATCCTGCTGGAAGACCAGGATCGTAGCCGGTGGAATCAGAATCTGATCCGGGAGGGGATTGTGCGGGTGGAAGCGGCCCTGCGCTCGGGCCAGTTTGGGCCGTACACTCTACAAGCGGCCATTGCGGCTGTTCATGCGGAAGCCAAATCCGTGGAACAAACGAACTGGCCGCAGATCGTCGCCCTGTACGATCGTCTTCTCGATCTTGAACCGTCGCCGGTCATCCGCCTCAATCGGGCCGTGGCTGTGGCCATGCGCGACGGTCCGGCCGCCGGGTTGGCGCTGATCGACCGACTGGGCCAGGAAGATGAGTTGGCCGGGTATTATTGGTTCTTTGCCGCCAAGGCGGATCTGTACCGGCGGCTGGGTGATGCTCAGGCGGCGGATGCCGCGTACCAAAGGGCGCTGGATCTCTCTCAATCGGAACCGGAACGGCGCTATTTGCAGAAACGGCGAAGCGAGCTCCGGGAAAAATAATCGGCGCGCTGTCGAAAACCGGGATGCCCATTCGACTATGGGTGCCGAACCCATGATCTGAAAAAGGAGGTTTTTCATGAAATTCATGATGCTTATGATCCCCGCCGTCTATCAGAGCGGAAAGAAGCTTGACCCCGGATTCATGCCCGACCCGAAAAAGGTCGAGCAAATGGGGCGATTCAACGAAGAGTTGGGCAAAGCCCTCAAAGTGATGGACCTTAACGGCCTACACCCGCTGTCCAGCGGCGCACGGGTGTCATTTTTCAAGGGCAAACCGTCCATCACCGACGGTCCGTTCATTGAGGCCAAAGAGGTTCTGGGCGGGTATTGGATGGTGGAGGCCAATTCGAAAGAGGAGGTCATGAAATGGGCCGCGAAGTGTCCGGCTGAAGACGGCGACACCATTGAGATCCGTCAGGTATTCGGACCCGAAGACTTCAATTCTGCGAAATAAAGGAGTAACGCCATGAAATACATTTGCTTAGGCTACATCGAGGACAAGTATTTCGGACAACTGACCGAGAAGGAGCAGCGCGACTTTATGGATGCCTGCTTTGTTTACGATGAGGAGCTTCAGAAAAGTGGCCATTGGATCAGTGGCGAGGCGCTGCAACCGGTGAACACGGCCACCACGGTTCGGTACCGCAATGGCAAGCCGCAGATTACCGACGGCCCATTCGCCGAGACCAAGGAATTCCTCGGGGGCATCATGATCCTGGAGGCCGCCGACCTGAACGAAGCCATTCAGCTCATGTCAA
>JAKBDW010000592.1:0-5212 GCA_021834245.1 Pseudomonadota bacterium | reverse complement strand
GGCGGCCTTGGCGAGCGCGGCCATACCCCCGCGAGTCTGGGCGACATTGCGCAGTGCCTCGAGCAGCATGGCTGGTTCCCCATCTTCCAATGCGGCATTCAAGTAAGCAACCACATCCTTCTTGGTCTTGAGATAATCCGAGGTCTTGAATCGAACACTTTTCATTGCTGCCTCCGGCACTCTCGCCAACATGACTTCGCAATTTCAACGTCCCGTCCCTGTGTCGATTTATCGCCACCACAGAGCAGAAACACCACTGTCTTCCCTTCGCGCCCGAAATACACGCGATAACCCTTTCCTACGAAAATCCGCATTTCGAACACTCCTTCTCCCACCGGCTTCCAGTCCCCCTCCAGACCAAGTCGCAATCGATCAAGCTGGATAAGAACCCGCGTTCTGGCGCGTTCGTCCCTGAGTCTTGCTATCCATCGATCGAATGGAATTATCCCATCGGACCGGCGGAATTTGCGAATTTCAGTCACCGAATGATTGTAGCCTACACGCTACACCTGCGCAAGTTTCCGACCAGCTTAAAATAGGGTGTCTGGTGGTCAAGGCCGACACGCCGCGAATTGCAATTAGCCGTGGTGGTGGCTTGCTGGCTGCCGTCGGAAAACTGTCGGGAGGATAGCGGAAACCGACGAGTCCACGGCCCGTATTCGCAAGCGCCCAACTCCTGTTGGTCGTTGTTTCCGCAAGCCGGCTGCTCGAAAGGCAGCTTGGTTCGCGACACCCGCCGGAGAGCCTACAAGTGCAATTCGGCCAAAGCGGCCCCACGAACATCGAGTGACCAGCGGCCGCTGACGAGCCATAAGCCGCCAGAGGCATAGCGAGCGGTAGACGTAATGTCCGTTTAGGGCTTCGATTGGCGCACAGTTACTTTACCGTAGCAACCAATCGCCACGGATAAAAGACCGATTCCAGCGACCAAACTAATTAGCGGAAAGGCGATGTATGGCAGAAGACTGCCACCACCAAGGAAAGAATGTGCCAATTCATAGGCCGGAATATCCAAAATAACCCAGATCGCAATGGCTATGCTGACGGGTCCGCTTGTTTCACCATTGAGCGCACGGCCGCAATGTGGACAAATAAATGTTGCGCGCAGCTTCCACCACGAGATCGCATTTTTACAGACCGGGCAGTGAGCGGCACATCCTTCTGTCCTAAATTTCATCTCGGCGCGCTCCCGGAACCCAGATTAGTTTCATCAAGCAGTCTTTGCGCCCACCTGTCAGAGGGATCGAGCGCCACTGCTCGCTCAGCCCAAAGGCGGCGGACATCAACTTGGTCTTCCGGCGTTCGGTTGTATTTCTCGAACAGCCACTCGCTAGTCGGTTGTTGGACAACAAGGGATTCGCTCTCAACCCACCCTGTCAGCCCTTTCATCTTTCCACCAAGCGTGGTCACCAACACCCACTGATTACTTGTTTTCTGGATTTTCACCTGCGTGGCGATTGGAAGTTTACCAAGGATGGCACTTTTCGCATCAGGCTCCGCGCGAACATTCCCGGATGCTGCCACGACAAATCGCAGAAGGCCGGCGTAGGCGTTTTCCGGAAAGAATGGTGCCATGTCCGCGATTTTTGGCCGGTAGTCCTGGTTGAGCCTCATAACGCGGAGCCACCATTTGGTGCTACGTATTGCCGGACCGGACGCAAACTCATAAGGATTACGACAATGTACGGTCATTGGTTCCACCTCTTCGAGAACCAGGATAGAAAACAAATCAACGGGGTTAACTTGCCAATGCCGCGACCACTTAATGCCGGCCGTGGCGACTGGAGTTCCTTGCCAAGCATTGGTAATACGATACAGGCGTTGCAGCCCCGTGGCGCGAACGGTCGCGTCAATGCCAGCACCGGTGCCAACGGAAACGGCAAAAAAGCCGTTCGGTTCGCAGGCATAGTGTGAGACGCCTCCTCCCCACGTGGCATTGACTATGCCGTGACCATCAACCGAAGGTACTGTGCAGATGGCCGGACTGGGGGTTATCGTCTTGTCGTCAGGCGTAGCCGATGGCCCGATCGTGCAGTGCTGGTCCAGCAGGACCTGGCTATTTTTCACAGCATCTGCGAACCATCCCTGCTCAAAGTCGGTCTCTGCGAACATCGCACGGTCGAGATCCGGTTGGGTGAGGTGCCGAGGCGGGGAAGGCACTTTCTCTTTGATTTCGGTTCTGCGGGCCGGATCGCAGGGAAGCGTCCCGTCGGGATTTTTGCTGCCAGGTTTATCCCCACAGGTCCACGCGCGCAGGGAACTTCGATCGATAGCGACACGTCCATGGCAGGACCCGAAGCTCCCCTCGCCAAAGTAATAGGTATCGACAACAAATTCCTGTGCGCTGACTGAGAGGCCACTCGCCGCGCAATCCACCAATGCAGGATGCCGAAGGAGTCCAAGGCGCATAGTGTTGAGATCGACAACACCGATGCCGCCGATCCCGGCACTCCCCTCACCCGAGTAGAAATCAATAGCGAACCAGATCCGGTTACCCTCACGAACCACCGGACCGATTTTAGAGTCAATATCGTCAATCTCATCCACCGTTGGCCGGAAATATCGGATCATGGCATCGGTGGCGTCGGGGAGTTTTGTTGTCGTCACGGCACCGTCCGGTCCGATTCGCTGGATTTCCCTTGCGCGGACCTCATACGAGAAGCCCCCCGCATGAAAGCTCGAGATCACTCCCGGTGATAAGACGCCTGCATGGGCCGATCCCCCGAAGAGCACCAGGCAGACCGGGAGCAGTCCCTTGAATAGTCGACTTATGAACCGTGTATGCAATTTGGGCAATCCTGTTGCCTACCTATTCTTTATCTTAGTACGCCTTTGGGCAGCATATTGGAGCGGAACGAGTCGCAGCCTTGCAAAAAACTGAACCACGCTGCTAAACGGCAGCTCAGGGTCGGTAGCGGTCGATTTAGGCTCACACATCAACGGTCCGCTTTGGCCGACGACTTGCCGGTGAGGTGCCGATACAGACGGCTGCTGTACATCGTTACCCGCCTTTCGGGCGGTGCCAACACAAAGGTCAGCAGCGGGTCGAGAGTGGGAAGCAATTAGACACCCGTTGGCAAACGGGTTTAACTTCCTGATTTTTGGTGGGCCGTGCAAGATTCGAACTTGCGACCAACTGGTTAAAAGTCGTAGCAGTTAAATCGCAATCTTAACCATAACAGTCACTTGCGACGCTTGCCGCTTCCTTGTGACCGATGAAAAACGTTGATTTTCAGTGGCAGCCAAAGTTGATTTGACACAAAATTGGCACACCTATCTTTGCGTCCAGTAAGGCATGCTAAGCGGGATCAACGCCATGGATCTCATATGGTGAATGCCCTAGTCTGGCAATCTTGCAAGACCTTTCGCATTGCCAGACACCGATATCCATCCTAATCGCTGTCGATCAGAAACTTTTTGCCGAACTCGACTGAATGATTGGAACGTCATCATTTTCACACAGCCGGTCCGTCAGCGCCCCAACCTACTCAGGCTTGCCGTGGCTGTCACTTCACACGGTGTTAAGTATTTTGCAAGGGCCCCGGCGACATCAACCGATGTTCCAAGGCCAGGCACTATCGCGCAAATCGTAAACAGCAACAGCGCGAAATACGCTTAATTCGTATCGTGTGATCAGCCCAGGTACTGTCTCGGCCCCAAGTTCTGACGAATCGACATCGACCAACTGGGTTACATAATCGGGTAGATTTTCATTTTTGTATCGTTCATCATCATTAATAAAAGTAAGAAACCACTTCTTACTATAAACATATTGCATGTTTCGTAGGTTAGGTTGGCAGCAGAACATGCAGGAAAAAGGTCTAGCCGCGCCGAGGAGCGCATTCTTGGCAATTCTTTTTCCGTGGTGTCCATCTGCAAAACGCTTTACGACATGCGCGTCCGCCATAAAAACGCTCGTGTCGAATACTTGTGCGCCGCAACAGTCAGCAGTTGTTTCTGAATCGGCCACGCCATAGAACATGTAAAAAGGAATGTGGCCTGTCGCCTGCGCATAACTAAGAATCGTTGTTAGTTGGCTTTGTGTCCCAAACGGGTAATTCAGCATTGCGTGGTAGGCAGCGTATTTTTTTGTGAGTTTCTTTGCCTGAAAGACCAACGGCAGGTGATGGGTTTTCCCAACAAGCCACAACTGCAGCTGGAAGTCCGCACCAGTCGTTGTGCTTTCTTCCTGCCGCGTGAACGTATGGATATCAATGTACTTAAACCTGTCGTCGGCTTCGCGCCATTTCCATACCAAGTAGTCCGTGATGGACTCTTCCTTGACGTCATGAACATTTAGCACGAAGTTCTTCACTTCTGCTGAAACCGCCTTGTTTGCATCACAAAGGTTCATTTTGCGTAAACAAGCGTAAGCTAAATCAATTTGGAAAAAACCATTTGAGAAACAATGCACAAATCAAAACATAAACGCCCGCGCACTTACCACGTCTAGGACTGTAACGCTTACGCTCCAATCAATGTTGTTTAATCACGTTTTTCTTTGCGATCCAGTTTACTTTGTTAGGTTACCCCAATGATACAGGCTGAAATGCGTTCATCGGCCCTTTGCATCACGGGAAACTGCTCGAATACCTCCACCAGCCGGTATCGAAATTCCTGACCCTGCCTCAATACATCAGTCCGGATATCTTTCAATAACAGTGGTCGGAAGCGCTGCTCCTTTAGGCGCTCGTACCAAATTGGTCGGATTAAATCCATCCATCGTCTTGCTACTTCATCCCAGTCGGGTTGCGTGTCTGGGTTATAGAAGGTAAGTGCATCCTTGAGCGCCTTGAGTTTCTCCAAGGCGCTTTGATCGCGGGCCTTCTGCGCATCATCCAGAAAACTGCTAACAGCGATTTCCATTTCCTCTAACGCGCGCTGCTTCCTAGCGGGAAGCAGCTTGCGTTCCGCGTCCGCAAGCCTCGAAAGAAAGCGTGACAGACACACAGCCGCCGAATCGCTCATCGGACAATTTTCTGTCTCTGGCACAAGTCGCTGTCGAAGCTCATCACATACGGCGCCAAGCTCCGTCACGGGAACTCCTTGAAGGCTTGGCAAAAACACCCAGCGCGGTACATGAAACTCACCGCCAGCCACACAGAAAAATGCCCACGGCGTATCGCTCCTGACGAGGCTGACACGTGACAAAACACGTGCAGTCACTTTCCGATAGTGCTCATACGTCTCGCTGTCGACCAGCGCAGTCGGA
>JAKBDW010000411.1:0-5224 GCA_021834245.1 Pseudomonadota bacterium | reverse complement strand
TAAGGAGTGAAACCGCATTGGGAGAATCGTGTCGCAGCATCATGAACGACGCAAAGCTTGCAGCACCCACGATGAACCAGATGATGCGTTCTCTCGCCGCAACAATGGGTGCGAAAGCAATGGGAAATATCATCATCCACACTTCCAGTTGCATTTGCCGACTGCTGATGTTTACGCCGTATAGCATTACGCACAGGGTCACCATCACAAACCAACCGGCATAGCGCAGTGAATCGTCGCCATGATGCCGTATGCGCCATTGCAACCATAGGGCAAACAATGCGAAGGCAAGCAACGCCGCCCCTCTGTCAGGGGTTTGGATGAACAGATGATTCAACAGGGATGCTGGCAGGGCGACGATCGCAGCGATGCGCAGATGCGTGCGCAGCACTGCGGCCCTGAAGCGTTGAACGGAATATCGCGTCATGCCCGGACTCCACAAAATAGACATTAAGTTATTAAGGGTACTCCCAAGCCATTAAGTTTGAAAGTTTATTTCCACTTGACCGCTTTGGGTGATACAACAAATGGCTTTTTATCCAGCATCATGTTCCAAAGCGCCTTCCAGGTCTCCCAATCATGGCCTCCCGTCGTGGTTACCACGTGCTGAGGCGAGATGCGCTTTAGCAACAGCATGCTGCCCCCCCTGTAACGGTCGTCCTGTCCAAAACCCAGATAAACGGCGGGAAACTTATCGCTACCGATCGGGCTGCACCGGATCCGTTCCAGCAGCGCACGTTCGTAGTCGCGATTCCCGATCTCTCCCGGTCTCCAGCCAGCCAGGCCACCCGCCGCTTCGACCTCTGCGACAATTCCGCGCGTCCCAAGGAAGGGGGCAAGCAGGAACAGGCCCTCGATTTGCGCCGTGCGCTGGGTGGCGCAAATCATCGCGCCTGAACCGCCCAGCGATATCCCGAGCAGCCAGATTCGGCGGTAGCCATGTTTACGCGCCGCGTCCAAGGTTTGGTGCAGCAGTTGCTCGATGTCGGCACGATCAAGATACAAATCGGCATGTGCATCCAGGGCGAGCACATCGACCGGCAAGTTCCTCTCCCGCAACGCTTGAACAAATCCGTTTTCGCTCAGGTGTCGTGGGGTATTTCTGGCGCCCGGCAACATGATCAGCAGAATATTGTCGCCCGATGCGATCGGCGCTATATCGTAGATCGCGTTTGTCGGCAGGCGCATGTCAGCTGTGGCCGGCTGGTTTTTTTCGCAAATCGAAGCCGGAGTAATAGATATGAGATTCTGCTCCCTGCTTTTTCAGGTGCAGTGTCTCGCCCTTGCCCGGCCCCAGGCCTTCCGTCACAAGCTCGTCGGGGGCAACCGGCTTGAGCGCGACGCGAAAGACGAAGCCCGGCTTTTCGGCGAATGTGAATGCTCCGATGATCAGCCCGTCTTCATACAGGATACGCGCCGATTGCGGCAAAGGGCCGTCATATTTATTGATGATTTCGTATTCACCGACGTAATCCAGCACGCGCGGTGGAATGGCGACCTGTTCAATTTTTTCGCCGATCAGCATGGTTTGATTGTTGCTTTTCAGGGCCAGTACGTCATGCCCGTCGATCTTGTGCAAAGAAATGTTCAATTCTTCCAGCGCGCCGATCTTGAGGGGGATGAAACCGAACAATTTGAAGCGTGCCCCGAACTGATTTTCCTCGCGCGGTATCAGTTCCAGCTTTTGTCCCATGACCTCGGCCACGAGATCACCGGATTTGGCGCTTACCTTAACAAGTCCTATCAGCGTGTCGAAATAGCCGTTGTATGCTCGCACGTCTGCTTCGGTGAGCGGAATTTCTTTAGCCTCCCTGATCTCTTTGGCAGGTAGCGTAATGCCGCGCTTTGCTTCCAGCGCGTGTCTGAGTGTCTCGGTTGCGATTTTGCTTATCATGGCCTCTGCGGTTACGGAGTTGGACAACACCACCACACCCAGTTTCTGTTCGGGCAATACCGCCATCAGGCTATGGTAATTAAGTGTGGTACCGCCGTGGCTAGCCACCGTTCCGGCGCGCGGCACATCCAATCCGCTCAGCATCCAGCCCAGCCCCATCTTGAAATCAAAGTCCAATGGCACATTCGCATTCTGAACCCTGAACATCTCCCGCAATGATTCCGGCGCCAGTATTTGCCGGCCTCCATATTTGCCATCCGCAAATATCATTTGCATGAAGTGAGCGATATCGCCAGCGCTCGAGATCAGCCCGCCGGAAGGCAAATCGCGCAAGGGCAAGGCTTCGATCTCCCTCCCCCGGTCATAGCTTTTACCCGGAATTCTCGCCGCGAACTCCGAATGTGTCATGCCCAGCGGCAACAACAGATGTCTGCTCATGTAGCACGCGAAACATTCGCCGCTCTGCTTTTCGATGCTTGCACCAAGCAGCGTCACGCCAAGATTCGAGTAGGCAAACACATAGTCCGGAGGATAGGCCATGTATTCGTCTTTCACCGCTGTGACCACCTCAGTGAACGGCCCCGGGTTTCTCTCGCTCATGCCGTGCACCCAATTGCACGGCAATCCGGAGTGATGCGTCATGATGTTTCGCGGCGTGATCTTGTCGATGCCGCCTACTCGGCTCCTGATCGAAAATTCAGGCAAATAGGTCCGCAACGGCCGGTCGATATCCAGCTTGCCCTGTTCGTCGAGTTGCATCGCTGCCGTCGCCGTGAACACTTTGGCGATGGAGCCCAAGTGATACAGCGTGTCCGGCGTTGCCCTGATGCCCGCCTGCTTGTCGGCATACCCGAACCCCTGCTCCCACACAACTTGCTGGTCATCTACCAGTGCTATGCTGAGACCGGTTACATCGGCATCCTCCATCTCTCGCTCGATCATCCAGGTGATGTACTTCTTGGTGTAGGAGTAATCCCCGCGTATGCTGGAATCCGGCTTTTCTGGAGGGGTGCTGCATGCGCTCAGGGCGATAATGGAAATTGCGGAAAGTATCCTGATTGCTTGCACTCTCACTCCTTGTTGTCGATACACTCAATATGGCATTGTATAATGCTGAGAAAATCCAATATGTGACGTGACGATGTTCCTTCTCTGCCACAACTGGAAGCCGGCGTTCGCGATCAGGCTTTCCGCGCTGGTTCTCGCCGGTTGCGTGATTGTTACCCTGTGGCATTCCTGGCTTTGGCCCTGGACGCTAGGTATCGTTTTCATCAATCACCTGATCCTCACTATCGCCGGGTTGGTGCCGCGCAGCACGTTGCTGGGGCCGAATATCAGTCGCCTGCCGCCAGACGCCGAACAACGCGGCGAGGTGGCCATCACCATTGACGATGGACCGGATCCGGACGTTACTCCGCAAGTGTTAAATATTCTTGATCACTATGGAGCAAGGGCCACTTTTTTTTGCATCGGAAAGCTTGCCGCCCAATATCCCGAATTGTGCCGCGAGATCATTCGGCGCGGCCACTCCATTGAGAATCACAGCCTGTCCCACAAGTGGTATTTTTCGTTGCTTGGCCCCTGGAGCATCCTTCGTGAAATTCGCGATGCGCAGATACTGCTGGGTGATATCACCGGGCAGCAGCCGCTTTTTTTTCGCGCAACGGCAGGTTTGAGAAATTATAAACTCGATCCCGCGCTTGCACAGCTGGGCCTCCGCCTTTGCAGCTGGACCAGGCGCGGGTTTGACACCCGCCTCGGCGATCCTGACCTGGTTTTCAGGATTCTCGCGCGCGACCTGAATTGTGGCGATATCTTGCTATTGCACGATGGGAATTCCGCCAAAACCGCTGAAGGAAGGCCCGTCATCCTTGACGTCTTGCCGCGCCTTCTGGACAGGCTGGCAGAACTGAACCTTCATTCCGTTTCACTTCGCTCAGCCATCAAATGACAGAACACTTTCGGCGCACCTTGCTCGCCAGAGCTTCGCAGCCTTACCGCGCGTCGGGCTTATTCGCATGGAATTTCGCCAAAGGCAAACTTAAGGGCGACCCCGCATTCTTTGGACTGCTGGAACATGGATTGATACCTGATGCGCATCGGCTGTTGGACCTCGGCTGCGGCCAAGGTCTGCTCGCTTCATGGCTACTTGAAGCCCGTACACTGTACGAATCCGGCAACTGGCCTGCTCAATGGCCCGCCGCACCCAGGATAGAAAGTATCTGGGGCCTGGAATTGATGCCCAAGGACGTGGAAAGAGCCCGTGCCGCACTCGGCACCCGGGCGGAATTCGCACTTGGAGATATCCGCAGCGCCGATTTTGGCACATCCGAGGTGGTGGTCATCCTCGACGTATTGCATTACATCAGCTATGACGCACAGGAAGAAGTATTACGCCGCATACGTACGTCTTTGCCGGCAGGAGGCACTTTCATCACCCGCATAGGTGACGCAGCAGGTGGCCTGCCATTCCATTGCAGCAACTGGGTAGATCGTACTGTGTTCTTCCTCCGGGGACATCGCCTGAACCGCGTCTATTGCCGCACATTGCAGGACTGGCTTGGAGTAATTTCGCGCAGCGGCTTTACAGTGAAGCAACTTCCGATGCACAAGGGCACTCCGTTTTGCAACATTATGCTCATTGCAAAGGCAACCTGATCTGCACATCTGGAATACTGGCGGTCAATAGACGAACTGGCACTTGAACAGTTAATACCGGCGTTCTTCAGCTCAAGCTCAATGAATGGTAGCAGGCAGTTGTTGCAGAAAAACCAACCACTTCCCCAAACAAGAGAGTGATAAGTATCCACCACCGAACTTTCCGGAAGACACCTGCTCCTCCGTCTATCCGTGGCAACTATTCCCGAACCTGTCGCCAGATAGCGGTGCGAGCCATTGCATTGCGCAGACCACTACGATACGCCAAGCAAAATAATGAACGTTTCCTAGCGGGACAGGGCCTCCCGCACTTTTTCAAGTGCGCAAAAAACCACCCAGCCTGTCCGGCTCGCAATCCGACAACCGTGAATCAGCCCCTTCCTACAGCCTGATCGGGGCTGCCTTCACAGCCTCCCACCACATTAATTCGGCTTGCTGATGCCGGGTGTAGGGAAAGGCCAAGTCGCAGCCGGACGAACAGGAGCCGGCGCAGATGGAGCCAGAGATGTCGCGGCCGGAGCTGCAACTGGTTTGGCTACAACTGCGGCAGGCTTCTTCGCTGCAGCCTTTTTGGCTGCCGGCTTCTTGGCGGCGACCTTCTTTGCTGCCGGTTTCTTCGCTACAGCCTTTTTAGCAGCGGGTTTCTTTGCTGCTACTTTTTTGGCTGCCGGC
>JAKBDW010000418.1:0-5227 GCA_021834245.1 Pseudomonadota bacterium | reverse complement strand
CGCCGAATCTAGTGGCAGTGTTGGGACTACCGTCATGAGGCATTAATTCCTGCCGCACTGCGAAACACTGCCGCCATGGCTTTGGCCGCATCGCTCCAGTCGTGCCCCACGTTTCGAATTTCTGGTGCGGGACGCCCCAACACAAGCTTCAACCCTTCCGCGATACCTTGTGGCGTTGGCTCCACGTAGGTGGCGTCATCTCCACCCGCTTCGCGCAATTCAGGGGCGTTCGTAGTGATAACTCGGCACCCCATCGCTCTCGCCTCAAGAACTGGCATTCCGAAACCTTCGTAAAACGAGGGAAAGATCAGGGAATCAGCCAACGAGTACAACGCCGAGAGCGTATCGTCTTCAACATGGCCGAGTGGCTTTATCCAGTCAGGTGCAGAGTCACGCTTCTTCAGAAGGCGTCCTCCGACCCATGCGGGCGCTCCAGCCAAAACCAGTTGATGGTCAGCTAGGCGACCTTGCGATTTCAGAAGCGCAACGGCCGCTATTGCACCCTCCAAGTTTTTGCAGGGACTTCTCCCCACCGTAAGCAGAAAGGGCTGATACACCCCAAGCTGTGCCAATATTTGCGAAGCGTGCAAGCTATCACTGATACGTGGCAAAGTAGCAACGGCTGGCAACGCAATGGCATCCGCGCGCCGCCCTAACAGATCTTGCATCCGTTTTGACGTACCTTCGGAGATCGCAACGACTCTATTGGCTCGGCGCACGTCGGATTCGAACCAATTTCGATGAGCGCGCAAAGTAATGGGCGGCATATTTTCTGGCTCGAGAATGTGCCGAAAATCAAGCACCGTTGCTACGGTGCGAACGGCATCAGGCAAGCCTCTGGGGATAAACGTATTCGGAGCCCAGAACACATCTATATCGTCCGATCGGGCTAGATTTGCCAGTCTGTAGTGAACCCAGTATGTAGTTGGCAAGAGCTTCCAAATTGGATGCTGTTCATATCGCACAATCCAGCGATTCGATGGCAACGTAAAACCACACTCCCGCCTCGAATAAAGAATAAACAATGATTCCGGCATGATTTGCTCCAAATTTGCCAGAATGCCTTCCGTATAGCGCCCAACCCCTGTCGCGCCATCGCGCAACCTACTTGCGTCGATACCAATTTTCATGCCATGTATCCCTAAGTTTAATTGATGCCTTAGCCCGTTAGCTCCCTACTTATTTTTTCGTTCCAACCGACGCACAGAGACACGATAAAATTAGCAATCCCATCAACAAAATAATATGGAACGGCGTGCAATTATAAATCATATTTATATATAGAAAATTTGCACGTGGACCTTGAAACCGCCAACGATAAAGCCAAGGTCCTTAATTTTTTCACTTCACTTTCTTGTCAAGCGCCCCGGGTTCACACTGAAGATGGCTGCCATTTCGAAAACCAGCTAACAATCCGTTCCACATATTTAATAGCTGGGAAGGTCTGTCGGGACCGATTACCATAGTTATCCAGCACGTAATTACCAACTTGACAGCAGCCCAAATCTTCCATACTAGCGGCACATATTTCCGATGCATCAGAATAACTGCATTGCGGTACAAAAAGTAATGCCGCTGAGCCGAACGCGATGGCCATACCCGCCAGCCAAACAACCAGAAGCGCACACCACCAAGACCCATGCTATGCGTAAAAACTGCCTGCGGAACGCCCCAAAGTCCGTAGCCCTTTGACAAGACGCGAAACGCCCATTCAGTATCCACGTGATCGATGAACAATCGCTCATCGAGCCCGTGTAGTTTTACAAAAAGCTCAATAGGAACGAGGGTGCCGCTTCCATTGAGATTGGCGCAATTAATCGGCGTGCCTGAAGAGCTAGCTGGATATACTCGCCTCCAACGCCAACGCGTGTACTGATGAAATCCGTGCGCAAAGCCAGTTGTACCGTCGATAAGATTGGGGCCAACGCAACCTGGATTCTCGCCTGCTACAGCAAGTGCCCTGAACGTCGAAATCAGGTTAGCGACACTCCCAGAACGGGGCTCGCTATCCTGATCGAGAAGCAAAGCGAAATCTGCCTGCGGCCAGGTAACACACGCGTAACACACCCCCTTATTGATTCCGGCCGCGAGCCCTATGTTAGTCGCGTTTCGGATGACTTGAGCATTGGGCGTTGCTCTGACCAATTTTTCAATCTGGAGAAACCGCTCCCCACACGACGCGTTGTCTACAATTACCTTAGGGCTTTCCGGTGGCAAAGCAGCAAGCTGTCGACCAAGCAGCAACATATCCGGGTTGAAAGTCACTGTGATGCATGCAATGCATGACAGCATATCATTGGCCTCTAAGTTCACGTCAGACGGGCCAAATTAGGTAAATGAACGTCGGAATAATCCGACCGAGGAGTGCGAGCACCGCATTGGGTGTCACACGCAGGGCTCGCGCGCCGAATGAATGCGCCTGCTCAATATCAAGCGTCGCGCGCCACGCGTCGATGCAGATATTTCGGTAACCAAAGCCTGCGGCACCCAACATCCGCTCTAGCTGCCGCATCTGCAAGGGCTCGCAGTCGTAGACATCGCCCTTGCGCATCAGGCGCAGGTACGGCGTACGCCAAGCACGTGGCCACCAACTCAGGAATTTCAGCTGGAAGTGGGGCTCGGTAAGCATCCAGCGATTGGGCACGGCGAGATAACCGATGCCATCGGCCTTCATCACCCGCCGGACTTCCGCAAGATGCCTGCGTTGCGCGCTGGAATCGCCCACGTGCTCAATGACATGATTGGTCAACACCACATCGAAGGAGTTGTTGGCAAAAGGCAGCTGTGTGTTGCTTACCTGATGGTAGCGGAAACCATCTTTTACTAAGCGGTTGTCGTGAACGTCGACAGCATCCACATTAAAATGCAACTGCGAATGCGTGCCGAAATAGTGCGCGATGCCGCCGGAACCCGTGCCGACTTCGAGCATGCGAATGGGCTGCGGCCGACTGGCGAGATCCAGCAGGCGCTCGATTTTCAAGCCCTTCAGACGACGTGACGGGAGATCGAGTACGGCGTGCGGCTGGCGTGCGGACGAAGTGCCGCTTCCGTCGCAATCAGGTTTACTGAGTTGGGCATCAGACACGTGAATTCCCCAACAGGTGGCGCAAACGCTCGCCGAACAGCGGCCAGGACTTGCTGGAGGCGAAGTCCCGGCAAGCAGCGAGGATCGCGCCGTCGCGTACTCGCACCAACTGTCGAGTCACGGCATCAGCCATTTCGTCATAGTTCCCCGGTTGTACCAAGGTACCCGTGCTACCGTCATTCACCGCATCGGGTACACCACCGACAGCGAAGGCCACGGTAACCAGGCCGTGCGCCGCTGATTCCAGCGCCACCATGCCAAAACCTTCCACATCGCCCTGCAGTTCAAGCACGGGGAAAATATGCACATCGGCGGCCTGATAGGCCACGCTCAGGCTTGCATCGTCACAGCGTCCGAAGAAATGGACGTTGCGCCCGACTCCGGCCTCTCTGGCGGCGGCGAGGATGCGATCGCGTTCCGAACCCGCCCTGGTGTGCAGTGCGTCACTGGCTTCATCGCCAATGATCAGCAACAGCGCGTCGGAGTGACGCGAAACGATGGCCGGCAAGGCCTTGGCCACGAATTCGGCCAACCCCTTGCGCTGGGTCAAGCGCCCGACGGAAAGCAGCAATGGCCGCTGCCCGAGCGCATGCCGCTCGCGAAAATCGCGGGCCGCTTCGACGTTCAACTCGGGCAAGTCGGTTCCCGGATGCAACAGATACAGCTTGCCGGGGGACACGCCATGTTGTTGTGCCAGTCGCGCGGTGCTGGTGCTGTTGACCAGCGCGATGTCACAACGCCGGATGAAGGGCAGCCAAAGCAACTGGTAGACACGGCTCGGCGCCACGATATCGAGCCCATGCAGGTACACCGCGAACCTGCCGCCGCTGCAACGAGCCGCCAGCCAGGCAATCGGCGCAGTGAGGCCACTGCCAGCAATAATCCATTCCGGCCTGGCGCGCCACGCCATCCGCAGCGCATGCCACAGCGTGCCGACCAGGAATGCAGCCAGCGGTTTGACCCTGCTCTCGCTCACCTGGGTATGCGCTGGCGCTTGGCCAGCACACCCGGCCGGGCCGCACAGTGCGATGCGCCAGGCTGGCTGCAATCCGGCAAGCAGATGCTGATTGACTTTTTCCATCCCGCCCAGCAACGGCGGGAAATTTCGTGTCACCAGCATGGCCAGCGGGCGTGAATGCTTCCGATCAGGCATCGCGTCGATACATCAACCCGGTGATCTGCTCCGACACCAGCCCGATCAGGAACACGATTACCGCCGCGCTCCACATCAGGGTACTGCCGTTGGTCAGCCGGCCGGCATGGGCGAAGGTCCACGCATAGTTCGCGCAGCCGAGCAGGAAAAACATCGCGCTGGCCGGCACGAACAGCTTCAGCGGTGAATACAGCGTGGCGATCTTGAAGATGATCAGCAGGAAGCGCACGCCGTCGCGCAGCGGCTTGATGTGGCTGGTGCCGATGCGCTGGGCGGCCTTGATCGGCACGTAGGCCACCGGGTAGGCGCTGCGGAAGAAGGCCATGGTGCTGGTGGTGGGGTAGCTGAAGCCGTTCGGCAGCAGGTGCAGGAATTCGCGGAACTTGTCCGCGCGCACGGCGCGGAAACCCGAGGTGAGGTCGAGCACGGGGTGGCCGGTCATGTGGGTGGCGAGCCAGTTGTACAGCGTGTTGGCCAGGCCGCGGCCGACGCCGGCCTGGCTGCCCCAGTCGCGGGCGCCGACGACCATGTCGTAGCCGCGATTCAGCTGCTCCAGCAGGCGGGCGATGTCGGCCGGGTCGTGCTGGCCGTCGCCGTCCATGAAAACCAGGATGTCGCCCGTGGCGGCGCGCGCGCCGCGCTTGATGGCGGCGCCGTTGCCCATCGAGTAGGGCGAGGACAGGCATTCCACCCCGCTGTCGCGGCAGATGCCGCGGGTATCGTCGGTGGAGCCATCGTCCACCACGATGATTTCAGCCCCTGGCTGGGCGGCACGCAGGCGCGGCAGCAACGCGGCAAGTGCCGGGGCCTCATTCTTGGCGGGCAGGATGATGCTGAGTCGGTTCAATACAGGGCTCCCCTGGCTAAGGCCGAATCATAGCGTGAAGGCCGCTGCCGGGTTGGCGCTGGCCGATGCCCTGCGCATACTGGCACGGCGCCCCGGAAGCCGCATGGGCCCGGCCCCGACCCGCCGGCAGCGGGCTGGGAAC
>JAKBDW010000551.1:0-5228 GCA_021834245.1 Pseudomonadota bacterium | reverse complement strand
GCGCTGGCGAGCAAAATGCGCTAAAATTAACTGGTTATTTCCTCGTATATTTTGGGGTTTTTCCATGGCTTTGATGATTACCGACGAATGCATCAACTGCGATGTCTGCGAGCCTGAGTGCCCGAACGGCGCGATTTCCCAGGGCGAGGAAATCTACGTCATCGATTCCAAGCTGTGCACCGAATGCGTCGGTCACTATGATACCTCGCAGTGTGTCGACGTTTGTCCGGTTGACTGCATCATCCACAATCTGAGCGTCGTCGAAAGCCGCGACGAACTCTACGCTAAGTATCTCGCACTGACCAAAAAGACCAGTTCCGCGGCCGGCTAGCCGCCCGCGCATTCCGCTAAGTCAGTTCTTTCCGCCGGAATCCTGCTGCAAGGGCGCGTGGCACGCCGATTTAGCTACGTCTTTCTCCTTTAACGGCAAAACAAACGCACTTTCCCTGCCTGACTGTACTTTGGCGACAGCCCAAAGTATGTTTTGTACATGCGCCGCAAGCTGTGTGCATTCATGATGTGTTTTGTCCTGCTGCCGTACGCGGTGCAGGCCTCTACAATGCATCCGCCGCAGGCGGCCATTGCTACCGCCGAGCCGCTGGCCACTGCGGCAGGCGCCAGGATTCTCAAGGAAGGTGGCAATGCTTTCGATGCGGCCGTGGCGATCGCCGCCGTGCTGGCCGTAGTCGAGCCCTACAGCTCGGGACTTGGCGGCGGCGGTTTCTGGCTGCTACACCGCAACTCAGACGGCTTCGAAACCATGCTGGATGCGCGCGAGCGAGCGCCGCTGGCAGCCAGTGCCAATATGTATCTCAACAAGAACGGCGACGTGGTGCCGCACCTCTCACTCGATGGTCCGCTTGCTGCCGCCATTCCAGGCACCCCGGCGGCGCTGGTCTACATAGCACACCATTACGGCCGGCTGCCGCTATCGCGCAGTCTTGCGCCCGCCATCCAGCTGGCGCAGGAGGGTTTTGACGTCACCCGGCGCTATCAGGAAATGGCTCAAAAGCGTGCTGCAGTTTTGCTTATGTCTCCCGCGGCAGCCGCGGTGTACCTCGACGGCGGAAAGGCACCGGAACCCGGCTACGTAATTCGACAGAAGGACCTTGCCGTCACGCTGGAGCGCATCGCCAAAGAGGGTCGCGCTGGCTTCTACAGCGGAGAGGTGGCCGAAAAATTGATACGTGGTGTGCGTGCCGCAGGTGGCATCTGGTCGGCACGTGATCTGGCGCAGTATCACGTCATCGAGCGTACGCCCGTGCACGGCATGTACCGCGGCGTGCGCGTCACCTCGGCACCGTTGCCGTCATCGGGCGGAATAGTGCTCATCGAAATGCTCAATATCCTTGGTCACTTCAATCTTCAGCACATGAGTAGCGTCGAGCGCGACCACACTATTATAGAAGCCATGCGGCTGGCCTATCGCGACCGCGCGCGTTATCTGGGAGATCCGGATTTCGTTCACGTCGACACCGCACACTTATTAAGTGCCGCTTACGCCACGAAGCTGAGTCGCGAGATCGGTGCACGTGCCGGCGTAAGCGTACCGGGTCCGACAGTACCAGCTGGACTTCACACCACGCACTTTTCGGTCATCGACACGGCCGGCAACCGCGTGGCAGCCACACTTACTGTCAATACGCTGTTTGGCTCTGCTTTTATGCCACCAGGGACCGGGGTCGTGCTAAACAACGAGATGGATGATTTTGTTGCCAAGCCAGGTGTGCCGAATACCTACGGCCTTGTGGGCAACAACGCCAATGCGATCGCACCGGGGAAGACCCCGCTTTCCAGCATGACTCCGACTTTTCTCGAAACGCCGGATGCGGTCGTCGTTCTCGGTACGCCGGGCGGAAGCCGCATCATCAGCATGGTCTTGTTAGCGACACTTCAGTTCGCCGAGCACCGCGGCGGTCCCCGTGATTGGGTGGCGCTCAAGCGTTTCCACCATCAATACCTGCCGGACCAGGTTGAGTACGAACCCGGTGCATTCAGTGCCAGGGAGATCCGCGGCCTTGAGGGTCTTGGCTACCACCTGAAGCCGGTGGCATCCGGCTACGGCAATATGCAGATTGTGGCCTGGTTCAAGAAAAGGAACCGGGTCGAGGCGGCGAGCGATCCGCGCGGCGAAGGGCAGGCGTGGGTTCACTAGCGGCTCTCGGCCAGCGCGGCAGAGGCGCCGCGTCAAGGCTAGCCGATCGGGCAATCCGCCACGAATCTGGGGTGACGAACTCAGCCAGATGCCCAGAGCAGCTTAATGGCTCGGAGGAACCCGCACGCATGATGCAGAAGGTTGACTCAGATTTGCATCGGCCAGTTGATGTTTTCATGCCGGTTTCCCCATACGTAGTCCACGTTCCAGGCGTTGTGTAATATGTGTGCTCTTGGCATTTTTGTCCGGCGCTAAGCGCCTCCATAAGGAAGGGTTTGCGATATGAGTGAGGAAGGTTTGCACGTGCACGCCGCGCACGAGCACGAAGTCGAGCACCAGGCAATGCACGGTCCAGGTCTCGCCCAGTCTGTGGCAATATTCACGGCCCTGCTCGCGACCCTGGGCGCCGTGGTCGGTTACAACGTGACTACGACGTTGAATGAGGCGATGCTCTACAAGAATGACGCGGTGCTCAAGAAAACTCAGGCGTCTGATCAGTGGAACTATTATCAGTCCAAAAGCAGTAAAGGTCACCTGATGGAACTGGCCGCCGATCTCACGAGCGGCGCCCGGGCCAAACACTATACGCAGCAAATCGCCAAGTACGATGCGGAAAAAAAGGAAATCAAGGCCAAGGCCGATGCGCTAGAGGAGGAGTCTACCAAGGCTAATGAAAGAAGCGCTCAGCTGATGCATCCGCTGCATCGCCTGGAGCAAGGCATGACTCTTTTTCAAGTTGCGATATCGCTTGCTTCGATCACTGCACTAACGCGCAAGAAGTGGCTCTTTGCCATCGCCGGCGTCGCTGCTGCAGCTGGCATTTGGCTTGCTGTCGGCGCCTTGTTGTTCTGACGGTCAAGAATGCGATTGAAGGCTATTTTCTACGACTGGGGCGGGGCGAACGTATGGCTTTTTCACGCCATTAATAATGTGCGCGGCGATCTATTTGATCGAGTTATGTGGTTCGGAACGGTAATTGGTGCACACGGAAACTTTCCCTTGTATCTAGCCGCGATCGCGCTGATGGCTCTGGTTCAGACTGGACCTGCAAGAGGCAATGCTGATTCAGCCGCTCCGGATCGGACTCTCGCCTGGCTTGTCGCTATTACTGTGTTCAGTCTGGCGTTTGTCGTTGACGGATTTCTGATCGGTTGGATCAAGACGGCAATGAACTATCCGCGCCCGCTGCTTGCCTTGCCACCGGGGTCGGTGCATGTGATTGGCCCGCCGCTCTATCACTACAGTCTACCCAGCGGCCACTCTGTTTTTGCCGCGACCGTAGCCAGCAGTCTCTGGCCGCTGGCAAGGCGCAATGCCCGCGTCGGCTTTGGTGTTTACGTTTTGTGGGTCGGGCTGTCACGCATCAGTGTGGGGGCGCATTTTCCGGCAGACGTGCTCGCGGGTTTCCTGCTTGGGTTTCTCATCGTGCAAGCACTGCGTTTCGCTGTGCGACGCCTAATCGGTGACGCAGTGACCGGCTGAAGCCGCAGTGCGTGCAGCCTCGGGTCGCGCGGTTAGCCAGCCAACTTCGATTCGGAAGAGGTCATTCGATCAACTGGCGTGCAGAAGATTGCGCAGTGAGCGCGATTGAAGATATAGACGCTGGATTTCCTGTTGGGAGTTTAGGGGTTTTCCGAAGACAGTCGCCGATCCCAAGTCTTGGAAAATGTGACAGACTCTATGCTCCGAAACATAATTCAATTAAGAATTTTCCCGGAGACCAATGTGTTCTCGCGACAATATTTCTCCAGCATGAAGGCGACCGACCACTAATCCGCCAATACCGCGCGTTTGGCGTATTTCTGCTGGCGCTGCATTACGAAGATGGTAGCGTAGACTTCAATTTTTGAAGCTGTCCGCTAAGCAGGCAGCGCCGATACGGCAAGTGACAGGGGCGGGGGTTCTGGGCAGCCGGTGCTGCGAAGTGCAGTGCCGCGAAGTTGGGCTGACAACGTGGAGCATCATAGGAGGTGTGATCATGTTGTGGTTCGTTATGAGCTGGCTGGTCATGGCTTTCGTAGTCGCTGTTGTGTTTGGCCATGCTGCACGCAGGGACGAGGGCGGGGTCGAGCGGGAAATCGCTAACAAGACAACATCTGCGGACGGTGGCGCGCGCACCCTGCGGTAGGGACAGTTGCGTCGGCGTGATTGGCGGTTGCGGTTGAGCTGCCGCGGTGTCTGGCTTGCCAATCGTTGATCAGTTGGCAAGTCGTGTTTGTCGGTTTCCTTTTTTGACGGATTGTCCTGACGACAGTGTGTTTTTGCTTTGTTTGTTTCTTGTTACGCTGAAGCTGCGGTTGAGCAGCACATTTGGCGGAAAATTAACTGCCTGCCATCATCTCTTAAGTTAACTCTGATTTATTCCGCCACTCTAACGCACATCGAACAATAATCAATGGAGAACACGGCGATGCGCCCCCAGCAGGCCACCTTCGCCGAAGCCGGATTCGAGAAGCACTAGAAACCGACACGACGCGAGCAATTCCTGAACGACATGGATCGGGTCGTGCCGTGGAACGCGCTGTGCGCGCTGATTGAGCCGTTTTATCCCAGGAATGACGGGGCCGGTCGCCCGGTAGTGGGTCTTGAGCGGATGCTTCGCATCTAGTTCCTCAAGCACTGGTTCAACGTCTCGGACCCGGCGGTGGAAGAAGCGCTTTATGACTCGCGCGCCATGCGCGCCTTTGTCGGGATCGACCTCGGGCACGAAGGGGCGCCCAATGAGACCACGATCTGCAAGTTCCGCCACCGGCTGGAAGCGCACAGCCTGGGCCACCGGATCTTTGCGTTGGTCAATGCGCATCTTGGGGCTTTGGGCTTGACCCTCTCGCGCGGCACCATCGTCGATGCCACGATCATCGGGGCACCTTCCTCCACCAAGAACAAGACCAAGACCCGCGACAGCGAGATGCATCAGGCGAAGAAGGGAAACCAGTGGTATTTCGGATGAAGGCGCATGTCGGCATCGACAGCAAACTGAAGCTCATCCACTCGGTGGTCGCGACGGCCGCGAACGTGCACGACTCGAAGATCCTGCCTGACCTCCTGCACGGGGCGGAAAACCGGGTGTGGG
>JAKBDW010000252.1:0-5242 GCA_021834245.1 Pseudomonadota bacterium | reverse complement strand
CTGTGGGTTCGATACCCTCCTTCTGGGCACGCAGCATGATGGGCGTGCCATGGGCGTCGTCGGCGCAGACATAGTAGCAGTCGTGGCCGCACATTTTCTGGAACCGGACCCAGATGTCGGTCTGGATGTATTCGACGAGGTGCCCGATATGAATCGGGCCATTGGCATAGGGCAGGGCGCTGGTGACGAGAATCTTGCGTTTTTCTTCGGTCATGGCCGCGATTGTAAACCAAAACCGCTAGGCCATGGGTTGCGCCTGGGACGCCGGCGGCGCTGGTCACGGTTTTCGGACGGCGGAACATCCACAGATTGCACGCGGGATAAGCCCCTGTTAAAGCTCGCCAACCATGACATTTCGGGAATCCGGGTGTAGGATTGCGGGTCCAAAATTTAAGCGTGTTGCGGAGAGTTTCCATGGCAGAAGTATCCCAGTTGCAGGTCGAGACCGCCCTGAAAGAGGTCATCGATCCGTATCTTGAGCAAGACCTGGTGTCTGCCAAGTGCGTAAAGAAAATCAGCGTGGACGGCGGCAAGGTCACCGTCGACGTGGTTCTGGGGTACCCGGCCAAAGGGTCCCAAGATGCCCTGGCCGCCAAGCTCAAGGAAAAAGTCGCAGCTATTGGTGGTGCTAAGAACGTGACCATCAACATCTCGTCCAAGATCGCAGCCCATGGCGTGCAGAAGGGCGTCAAGCCGATTGATGGAGTGAAGAACATCATCGCCGTAGCGTCCGGCAAGGGCGGCGTCGGTAAATCCACAGTGTCCGTGAATCTGGCTTTGGCTCTGTCAGCAGAGGGCGCTAGTGTCGGCATACTGGATGCGGATATCTACGGCCCCAGTCAGCCGCGCATGCTTGGTACTCATGCCAAACCGGAATCCAAGGACGGACGCAAAATGGAGCCGGTGGGGAGCTATCATCTGCAGTCGATGTCGATCGGCTATCTGATTGACGAGGAAACGCCGATGATCTGGCGTGGCCCGATGGTCACACAGGCGCTCGAGCAGTTGCTCAGGGAGACCAGCTGGAAGGACATCGATTATCTGGTGATCGATTTACCCCCGGGCACTGGCGATATCCAGCTTACGCTGGCGCAGAAGGTGCCGGTAACGGGCGCGGTAATCGTTACCACCCCGCAGGACATCGCACTCCTCGATGCGCGCAAAGGTTTCAAGATGTTCGAAAAGGTCGAGATTCCGGTTCTTGGCATCGTCGAAAACATGAGCACCCATATCTGCAGCAATTGCGGACACGAGGAGCACATTTTCGGCGAGGGCGGCGGCATGCGCATGGCCGAGCAGTATGACGTGGATTTTCTCGGGGCGATTCCGCTCGACGTCCATATTCGCGAGCAGGCCGACAATGGCAAGCCTACGGTCGTCGCCGATCCCGACGGACGTCTGTCACAGATCTATCGTGACATAGCGCGTCGGGTCGCAGCCAAGCTGTCGCTGCAGAAGAAGGACTTCGCCGCGAAGTTCCCCAACATCGTGATCCAAAACACCTGAAGGAAGTGGATCTCTGCCGTTAGCGGGCAGGGCTCCAGGCGCGAAAACACCCCATGAGCATTAAGTCTGACAAGTGGATCCGGCGCATGGCGCTGGAACAGCGCATGATCGAGCCATTCGAACCGACGCAGGTCAAGCGCAACGGCAGTGGTGCGCTGATTTCCTACGGTACTTCGAGTTATGGCTACGACATTCGCTGTTCTGAAGAATTCAAGATTTTCACAAATATCAATTCAGCGATTGTCGATCCCAAGGACTTTTCGCCATCGAGTTTTGTCGATTTCAGGGGTCCGGTATGCATCATACCGCCGAACTCATTCGCTCTGGCGCGCACGGTGGAGTACTTCCGCATTCCGCGCAACGTGCTTACCATCTGCCTCGGCAAATCAACGTATGCGCGTTGCGGCATCATCGTCAACGTGACCCCGCTTGAGCCGGAGTGGGAGGGGCACGTGACCCTCGAGTTTTCGAATACGACGACGCTCCCGGCGAAGATATATGCCAACGAGGGCGTGGCGCAGGTGATCTTTATCGAAGGCGATGAAGTTTGTGAAGTTTCTTACAAGGACCGCGGTGGCAAGTATCAGGGCCAGACCGGCGTGACACTTCCCAAGACTTAGCGGCACCAGCCAAGCTGCCGATCCGTCACCAACATCGCCGCTTCTCGCATGTCGGCTTTATGGACTCTTCCGCCACCGGCAGTTGAGCGCCGCAATTGCCAGATCTAATTTCCATCGTCGGACCGGTTTGATCTTCCGCTTCGTGCCCCTTCCCAAGCGATAATCGCTTTCTTTCGGGCTTCTCCCCAGTGGTATCCGCCGAATGCTCCCGTGCTTCGAATGACTCGATGGCAGGGAATCAGAATGGCTATTGGATTTTCCGCCACCGCACGCGCCACCGCACGTGCTGCGCGCGGCTTGCGCAGATGCTGCGCCAGTCCTTGATAGGAAATCGCGGCGCCGCATGGAATCCTCATCAGCGCCTCCCAAACCTTGATCTGAAAATTGCTGCCGCGTACGAACAGGTCGATCGGTTTGGTCATCCTGCGCGTTGGGCCTTGGAATATGCGGGAACTTGCCAGGCGGGTGGCGGCTTCCGAGCGACGAAAGTGCGCGCCGGGCCACGAGGCCGTAAGTTCTTTTTCGGCCTCAGGGCTTTCCCCCGCGCGGCAAAACGTCAGACTGCATATTCCGCGTTCCGTCGTTGCGATCAGGCAGGTGCCGAACGGGCTCGGGTGAAATCCGTAAGTGATGGTCAGTCCGCCCCCTAACCGTTTCCATTCACCGGGAGTGACCGCATGCATGCTGACGAGCAGATCGTGGAGTCGACCGCTTCCCGACAAGCCAACATGGTGCGAGGTATCCAATAGGCTGGCCGACTGGCGTAGCAATTTCTGCGCGTGGCCTACTGTTAGGTACTGCAGGAAGCGCTTTGGGCTGACTCCCGCCCAGCGTCGGAACAGGCGCTGAAAATGGTAAATGCTAAGATGGATTTCCGAAGCGATGTCCCTTAATGTCGGCTGGTTGCGATAGTGGCTATCGATAAAGTGGATTGCTGCTTCGATTCTGTCGTAATCCGTTATCCTGGGCCTTTTTTTCATGCAAACCTCGCGCGTTGCTTAAGCGAGCGCAGTCCTGTCGATAAACCGGCCTGACTGACATTCAAAATTGCGATTTGTTGCGACACCCGAAATCTCTCCGTCGACAAAAATGCCATTAGTGGCGCCTAGCCTAGGCCAGCGTGAGGTAAAAGCGCCACCCGATTCTTGCGCATGTGACCGACGATGTCTCGCCCAGGCGACATCTTGAAGGGCAGGGAAAATTGTTCGGAACGGCGTTTCGCGCGTGCATCCGGTGGCGGCTGGCGGTATTGTGCAATCGGAGTGCGTAGGCAGCAACGGCAGATTTCAACTATAAACAGGGGTTCACCCGATGCCGAACCGGCCGGACGGTGAGTACTGGTCAAACTCGCTCGATGAAGTACTGAAAAAATTGCAGACCGGCGCGGACGGCATCAGCTCGGAAGAAGCCGCCGCGCGTTTTGTCCAATTTGGGCCGAATGAGCTGCATCGGCGTCCGCGACGCGCTTTCTTGCTCCAGCTGTTCACTCGTTTCCGCAATCCTCTCGTTGTATTGCTGCTGGCCGCAGGAAGCGTGTCCGCGATGACCGGCGACGCCGCCAGCGCTGTTATCATCGCAATAATCTTGTCGCTCAGTGTGCTGCTCGATACCACACAGGAATATCGCGCGGCTGAGGCGACTGAAAAGCTCAGCCAATCAGTCGCCGTTAAGGCTAGCGTGATGCGCGACGGCCACTCTGCAGAGATACCGCTGCGCGAACTCGTGCCAGGAGACGTCGTTCTGCTTAGTGCCGGTGACGTCGTGCCGGGCGATGCGCGCATTATCGAGGCACGCGACTTCTTCGTCGATCAATCACTGTTGACCGGAGAATCCTATCCGGTGGAAAAGCAAACGGGTGACGCGCCGAAGGCAGGCGGGCCCGGCGAAGCGGTTAACGGTATCTTCATGGGGAGCGCCGTAGTCAGCGGAACGGCACGCGCGGTTCTTTGCTGTACCGGTCCGCGAACCGCACTGGGTGACATTGCCGAATCTCTCATTGCCAGGCCACCGCCCACAGCATTCGACCGCGGCACACGGCAGTTCGGCATGCTGATCATGCACCTCACCCTGCTGCTGGTGTTATTCGTCGTTTTGGTCAATATCGTTCTACATCGTCCTTTGCTCGAATCGTTCGTGTTTGCTGTCGCGCTGGCGGTAGGTCTGACTCCGGAGCTGCTGCCCATGGTGGTTACTGTGACCCTGGCGCGAGGGGCGCTGCGCATGGCGCGCAAGCGGGTGGTTACCAAACACCTGCAGGCGATTCAGAACCTGGGCAGCATGAACGTTCTGTGCACCGACAAGACCGGCACCCTCACTGAGGCGCATATCCGCCTGGAACGGCACCTCGATGTCTTTGGGCACGACAGCGACGAGGTGCTGAAGCTGGCTTTTCTCAATAGCTATTTCGAAACTGGCCTGAGAAGCCCGCTGGACACGGCCATCCTTGAGCATGGCGAGATAGATATCGAGGGGTGGCGCAAAGTCGACGAGGTCCCGTTTGATTTCGAGCGCCGGCGCGTTTCCGTATTGCTGGATGATGGCCGCAAACGCCGGCTGATAGTTAAAGGCGCGCCGGAAGAGATCCTGCGGTTGTGCGCCGAGTATGAGTCAGGCGAGCATGCAACGAAACCGCTCGATGCTGAGGTGCGCGAGCGCATTCAAAGCTTGTTCGAAGCGCTGGGCGCAGATGGATTCCGTGTTCTCGGGGTTGCGTGGCGCGGCGAGGCTGCTGATCGCAGCCACGTTTTGGTGAAAGACGAATCGGGACTCGTGTTCAGTGGCTTTTGCGCATTTTTCGATCCACCTAAAGCCGAAGCCGCGCAAGTTCTGTCATCCATGGCCGGCGCCGGCATCACGGTGAAAATTGTCACCGGCGACAATGAACGGGTCACGCGCTATGTATGCCGCAAGCTCGGCCTTGAGGTGCAGGGACTGCTGACCGGTGCCGACCTGCAGGCGTTGGATGAACGCGCACTGCAAGCCAGGATAAACAACGTTAACATTTTCTGTCGGGTTACGCCGGCCCAGAAGCATCGCATCATCCTCGCACTCAAAAGACGCGGCCACACCGTAGGCTATCTGGGTGATGGCATCAATGATGCCTCCTGTCTGCATTC
>JAKBDW010000004.1:0-5242 GCA_021834245.1 Pseudomonadota bacterium | reverse complement strand
CCAACTGGAGATTCCCAATGGAATCTGGGCAGGTTTTCCAGCGCCGCCACCAGCCCCTTGTTCCAGGCTTCGGAAAGCTGCTTCGAGAACGGGTCTTCTTCTGTCAGGCAAAGCTGA
Organism: Pseudomonadota bacterium; assembly: GCA_021834245.1. Classification (GTDB taxonomy): domain Bacteria; phylum Pseudomonadota; class Gammaproteobacteria; order Acidiferrobacterales; family UBA6901; genus JAJXUF01. The sequence goes on along the minus strand of JAKBDW010000004.1, from coordinate 5,125 downwards.
TGCGTGAAAGTCAGGCTGCCGGCTTCATAGATCAGCAGATCGATAGGCGGGCCAACGGTCAGATTGCTGCGAACGGTCGAGTTCATCGACACCAACGCGCAGCGGGCGGCAGGAGCAAGCTGGGTATCCCGTTTGATGACCCGGTCGAGTATGGGTTTGCCGTATTTGACTTCACCGATCTGCAGAAACGGGTGTTCGTCCGACTCGTGTATGTAGTTCCCCTGAGGGTAGATCATCAGTGTCTCGTGCCGGTCTGCACCGATCTGTCCCGCCAGTATGAAAGTCGCTTCAAAGCTCACATTGCCGTTGTCACGAACGACGTGCAGGTTCTGCACGCTGGTGCTGACGGTGGCCACGTAATCGGCCGCCTCCTGCATATTCCTGACGGCAAGCAGATTGGGGGTCGCTCCGCTGTCCAGGTCGGCTTTGATACGCTTGATCACCAATTGGGTCGTTGCCAGGTTGCCCGCCGATAGCAGCGCAAACACTCTGTTGTTAGGCCATGTAAAAGTGTGCATCTTGGAATAGGTCGAGATATTGTCGAACCCGGCATTGGTGCGGGAATCGGAACACAATACGAATCCAGATTGGGTGTTGATGGCAAGACAATAAGTCATTTCGATCCCTTGGTCATTTCCGCGGTAGCGCTAAGCAAGCTGCAGTAAAGAAACAGTAACATGCGTTTGAATAATCGGCAAACTCAAGTGCGGGTCAAAGCGGATGGCGCAAAGCATGACGTTGTACCGGGCACGGTCACCCCGGAGCGGGTAACGATTCAGCTATTTCATACAATCGGTTTCCCATGTAAAGCGGGGCAGATTCTCCAGTGCCTGAACCAATCCTGCACCCCACGACTGAGCGACACTCCTGTAAAACGGGTCATCTTCGGTCAGTGTGAACCGGCGGCCCGCATCGAGGCTGTCCTTGGGGTAGATCATCACATCTATCGGAGGCCCGACCGAAAGATTGCTGCGTATGGTCGAATTCATGGACACAAGCGCACAACGAGCTGCAGCCTCGAGCCGCGTGTTGCGTTTGATGATCCTGTCCAGAATGGGTTTGCCGTATTTGATCTCACCGATCTGCAGAAACGGGTGTTCGTTCGATTCATGGATATAGTTGCCCTGCGCATAGATCAGCAGAGTCTCGGGTACTCCGCCCGCGATCTGTCCACCCAGAATGAATGTCGCTTCCAGGCTACCGCCGGAAGCATCGCGCAAGGACTGTTGTTTTTGCACTTCGCTGCTGATCGAAGCGACATAGTCTGCAGCTTCATGCATGTTTGCGACATTGAGCAGATTGGGCTGTGCTGCTTTGTCCAGATCGGCATTCAAGCGGTTGATCACTGCCTGTGTGGTCGCCAGATTTCCTGACGAGAGCAGAACGAGAATGCGGCTCCCTGGCCATACGAAGGGATGCATCTTGGAATAGGTCGAAATATTGTCGAACCCCGCGTTGGTGCGGGAATCGGAACAAAAAACCATCCCTTCATCGATGTTGACTGACAAGCAGTAGGTCATTTTCCCTTGATGGAACTAATCGATTGGAATGCTCATTGGACCATTTCAGCATCTGACTGGCTTTGCTGTTGGCCGGCTTTGGCGTGGAAGTATTGCTTGTTCAGGGCCGCATTGATTTCTCCCAGATCTTTCTGGGTCGAATCCAATAACTCGTGCAATTCGCCGTTCTGAAGATCATCGAGAAGCAGCCTGAGCAAATTTGTCCTGGAATTCCTGACTGTGCTCAACACAGTTTCGGAGAATGGAACGACGCGCAGGCAGGATTCCATCTCGTTCAGGCAATACAGCAGGCTGCGCGGAAAATGTTCGTCATTGATCAGAAAGTCGATCACATTCTTGCTGCTGACATGTACTGCCTTGCGCCGCCGGTATGTCTGGTAGGCAGATAGCGCTTTCAGTGTGCTCATCCACAGTCTTTCGATGCTCACTTCATAGAGCGCAATATCCTTCGGGATGGAAACCGCGAAATTGATGTCCAGGATACGCGTGGTCATGTCGGCACGTTCGATGTTTCGCCCGAGCCGGATGAATTGATACGCCAGATCGTGCGCCATCACACCGGAGATTAGTCCGACGATCGCATGGCGTTTTGCGATGACATTGTTCAGTACCAGGTAACGTTCGCGGCGGCTCGTCGTTGCCTGGTTGGCATTGGCACGAAGATAAAGATACAGACTGTTGATGCATTCCCACAGATCCTCGGGCAGCAGCTCTCGCAGAGTGCGGGTGTTCTCCCTTGCATACTTAACGCAGGACAGGATGGAACTGGGATTCTGCTCGTCCTCGATCATGAAGCGCATGATCGAATCCTCATTGGCTTGCGAGTATCGCTTGCCGAACGATTCATCCAGCCCGACCGCCTTGATCAGCGTATCCCATCCCAGGGTGGCACCTTGCGGCAGGTCCAGAAGTACATCGGTCGTACTGTTGATGAGTCGTGCGGTATTTTCCGCGCGTTCAAGATAGCGTGCCATCCAGTAAAGGTTTTGAGCGGCACGGGCTAGCATGATGGCATCTCCTCGACGATCCAGGTGTCCTTGCTGCCGCCGCCCTGCGATGAGTTCACCACCAGTGACCCTTGTCGCAGTGCGACCCGCGTCAATCCGCCGGTAGTCACATGGAGCTTGTCCGATTGCAGTATGAAGGGCCGCAGATCCAGGTGGCGCGGCGCCAATTTTCCATCGACCAGGGTCGGTGCAGTGGATATCTCGAGCGTCGGCTGCGCCATGTAATTGCGCGGGTTGGCCCTGATCAGTTCGGCAAACTTTGCGCGTTCGGCTTCGTCTGCACGCGGACCAATCATCATGCCGTAACCGCCCGACTCGTTGGCGGGCTTGATCACCAGCTTATCCAGATTCTTCAATACGTGTTCGCATTGATCCGGATACATGCACAGATAGCTGGGTACATTGGCCAGGATAGGATCCTGATCCAGATAGTAGCGAATGATCTGTGGCACGAAAGAATAAACCACCTTGTCATCCGCCACGCCCGCGCCCGGCGCATTCGCGATGCCCACGTTTCCCTTGCGCCAGGCGCGCATCAAGCCCGGCACGCCGAGCATGGAGTCCGGGCTGAATACCTCCGGGTCGAGGAAATGATCATCGATGCGCCGATAGATCACATCCACTGGCTGCAAACCGAAGATGTTCTTCATGTACACCTTGTCGTCGGTGCCAACCAGCAAGTCCTGTCCCTCCACCAGAAGGGCGCCCATCTGCTGCGCGAGATAACTGTGTTCGAAGTAGGCCGAGTTGTAGATGCCGGGTGTCAGTACGGCGATCACCGGCTGGTCGCCGGGACGAGGAGAAAGTGCGGCCAGCGTCTGGTAAAGCTGGGTAGGGTAGTCATCCACCGGCAGGATCGAGGTAGTGCGAAACACCTCGGGAAATATCCGCTTCATGATCTGGCGATTTTCCAGCATATAGGACACGCCGGAAGGAACGCGCAGGTTGTCTTCCAGGACATACACGGTACCGTCGCGATCGCGCACCAAGTCGGTGCCGCAGATATGTGCCCATACGCCAAATCGGGGCGTCACACCGATGCACTGCGGCCTGAAATTGACCGAACCTTCGAGTACTTCGAGCGGAAATACGCCATCCTTGACGATTTGTTGTTTGTTGTACAAGTCATTGATGAAGAGATTGAGTGCGGTCAGGCGTTGCTTGAGTCCCTCCTGGATCGGGTCCCACTCGGTACGGCTCATCACTCGCGGGATGACATCGAACGGCCATGCCCGGTCGATGTTGCCCGCTTCGCTGTAGATGGTGAACGTGATACCCATCGCCATGATGTTGGCTTCTACCGCCTGACGGCGCGCCAGCAATTCATTGGCATCCAGGGAATTCAGGTAGTCGAACAGGGGTTGCGCCGCGCTGCGCGGACGCAAGTTGGCATCAAACAGCTCATCGTAGGCCGTAATGCTTTTGTATTCCGGCAGAGATATGTCCATGATCCGTTCTTTATTCCATGTATTGAGCGTTACTGAGCGAATACCGTGCCACGACCAGGACTTACAGCAATAAATTTCTCTTTTTCTTGAATGGAACACTCCTATCTCTTTGCCTTTTGAACAGGCTTGATCAACTCGCTGGCCTTGCCAGCAGGGCCTTCCATCATCGGTTCCGGCGCACGGCGCAGATCGAGCGTCATCGGATAATCGGGATTGCGTCCTTCGCGCCGTATATGTATTTCACCCGGCGTGTGCCCGTGATTCCAGAAACGTGCCACGCGCCGTGCCTCGGCTTCATTGGCGTTGACCGGGAAAGTATCGTAGTTGCGTCCGCCTGGATGGGCGACGTGATAAGTGCAGCCTCCGATGGAGCGACCATTCCAGCTATCCACCAGATCGAACACCAGTGGTGCCTGCACGCCGATGGTCGGATGCAGGCCGGAAGGCGGGCACCATGCCCGGTAACGCACACCGGCCACATATTCGCCGCGCGTGCCGGTCGCCGTCAGCGGCAGGGGGCGGCCATTGCAGGTGAGGATGTGCCGGTTGTCGTTCATATGGCTGACCTTGATCTGCATGCGCTCAACCGAGGAATCGACATAGCGTGCCGTGCCGCCGGCGGCGACTTCCTCGCCCAGTACATGCCACGGTTCGATCGCCTGGCGCAGTTCGATCTCGATACCGTGATAGACCACCGTACCAAAGCGCGGAAAGCGGAACTCGAGGAACGGCGCGAACCATTCGAACTCAAAAGCATAGCCTGTACGCTGCAGATCCAGCACGACATCGCGCATGTCCTGCGCCACAAAGTGCGGCAGCATGTAGCGGTCATGCAGCCCGGTTCCCCAGCGCGTGAGTTCGCCGCGGTAAGGCGTTTGCCAGAAACGTGCAAGCAACGCACGCAGTAGCAACATCTGCAGCAGCGACATTTGCGCGTGCGGCGGCATCTCGAATCCGCGAAACTCAAGCAGGCCCAAACGCCCGGTCGCGCTATCGGGCGAATACAGCTTGTCGATGCAAAATTCGGCACGATGCGTGTTGCCGGAAAGATCGACCAGCAGGTTTCGCAGCAATCGATCCACCAGCCACGGCTGCAGATTTTCCTCGCCAGGTTTCAACTGCTTGGTCATTTGCTGGAACGCGATCTCCA
>JAKBDW010000163.1:0-5247 GCA_021834245.1 Pseudomonadota bacterium | reverse complement strand
GAGTGACTCAAGATAGCGACGTTGACCCTCCGCAAAAAGAATATCGAAGGCCACGGTACTTTTGCCTGATCCGGAAATGCCAGTAACTACGGTAAACTGTTCACGCGGAATGTCGACATCGATGCCCTTCAGGTTGTGCTCGCGCGCATTCCTGATGTGGATCGCATCGTTCCGGTCAACGCCAACTGGACTGGAGCTTTCCAAGATTTGCGTGGGTTGTTGCCGACCTCCAGCGGATAATCGAGAATTCTCCAATGCTTTTGAGTAATCTCGCAGCGCCTGACCTGTATGGCTTCCCGAAAACTGAGAGACAGATTCCGGCGTCCCAGCGCACACGATGTTTCCACCATCATCACCGCCTTCCGGGCCAAGGTCGACGATCCAATCCGCGGCGCGGATGACATCAAGATTGTGTTCGATGATTATCAGCGAATGGCCTTCTGTCACGAGACGGCGAAAAGCCCTGAGCAGAGTTGCAATGTCGTCGAAATGCAAGCCAGTTGTCGGCTCGTCAAACAGGAAAAGGATACCACCCTTGCGATCGCGCACGTGACGCGACTCGGCGAGATGACCTGCGAGTTTGAGTCGCTGTGCCTCACCGCCAGAAAGCGTTGGAACGGGCTGACCAAGTTTGAGATATGACAGGCCCACAGCGACGAGCGGCTCGAGCGCGCTTTCGACTTCAACGTGACCAGAGAAAAACTCGAAGGCTTCGGATACGGTCATGTCGAGGACGTCAGCGATGGATGCCCATCTTCTAGTAATCAGATTTTTTGGGGTATTTCGCGCGCCGCGATTGCGCGCGGAGCCTGTGTGGCCGTGCGCTGCTTTATTGCCGGGTGGCAGTAGTACTTCGAGAATTTCGGCACGGTAACGGCGACCATCACAATCCGGACATCGCAGGAAGATATCGCTCAAAAACTGCATTTCTACGCGCTCGAATCCGGCACCTTGGCATGTCGGACAGCGCCCGGTGCCTGAATTGAAACTGAAGGTACCGGATGTGTAGCCCCGCTCGCTGGACAGAGGCTCGGCAGCGAAAAGCTTGCGGATGGAGTCAAAAGCCCCGACGTAGCTTGCCGGATTGGAGCGCGCAGTCTTGCCGATGGGTGACTGGTCGACCAGGACTGCGTCGTGCAACTGCTCGTGTCCGCGCAGTTCCCTGTGGCGGCCGGGAGGTTCCGCAGTTTTACCTTTAAGTTTGCGCAAGGAGTTGAAGCACACCTCTTTCACCAGTGTGGATTTGCCCGAACCAGATACGCCAGTGATGCACACCAGGCGATTGAGTGGTAGGAAGACGTCAATGTCCTTTAGGTTGTTCTCGGCGGCTCCAATTATTTCCAGTTGGGCATGTGGAGTAGCCGATGGAGAAATCTGTGAATGTGCGGCGACGACTTGTTTCGTTCCATTTAGATAACGGGCGGTGAGCGAGCGGCGCGAGCGCAGCAACGCCGCGGGCGTGCCGAAGAACACGACCTTACCACCGCTTTCACCTGGCCCCGGGCCAAGATCCAAAATGCGATCCGCTTCGAGCATGATCTGGGGGTCGTGCTCCACCACAACAAGCGAGTTGCCTGCGTCGCGTAGCCGCTTGAGCACTGCGGTGATGCGCGCGATGTCGCGCGCATGCAGACCAATTGACGGTTCGTCAAGGACAAAAAGAGTATTGACTAGGGATGTGCCTAGCGCGGTAGTCAGGTTGATTCGCTGTACCTCGCCGCCAGAAAGCGTACGTGACTGCCGATCCAAAGTAAGATAGCTCAAGCCGACTTCTACGAGGTAGGCGAGACGTGTGCGGATCTCATGCAGTAGAAGTTCGGTCGCCTTATCGAACGGCGCGGGAAGTTTCAATCGATCGAAGAACTCGCGGCAGCGATTGATTGGTAGGAGCATGACATCATGCACGCATAGTCCTGGGAGTTTTGCGCGTCGTTCCGGCGGCATAGTAAGGCCAACGGCGAGAAACGGTTGCTGCTCGCCGAGTGCCAGCGAGCCGTCAGCGGTGTTCCCTAAACGCCACAGCAGTGCTCCCAGCTTAAGTCGTGCACCGGCACAATCCGGGCACTTGGTATATGCCCTGTATCTGGAGAGCAGAACCCTAATATGCATGCGGTAGCTTTTTGTCTCGAGCCAGTCGAAAAAGCGCCTGATGCCGTACCATTTCTTGTCTTCCCAACTTCCTTCGCCTTCGATCACCCAGGTTTTCTGGGTCATTGTGAGATCGCACCACGGTATTTCGACAGGAATCTTGCGCCGGCGTGCAAATCGCATCATGTCGTCCTGGCACTCGCTGTAGCTGGCAGTTTGCCAGGGCTTCACCGCACCTGCCGCCAGGCTTTTGGATTCGTCCGGCACCACAAGACGATAATCGATGCTCTTGATTCGACCGAAGCCGCGGCACGTAGGGCAGGCACCGATTGGTGAGTTGAAGGAAAAGAGATTCGGCGCCGCATCTGTGTAATCGATGTCGCAGTCTGCGCAGTGCAGTTCGGAGGAAAAGCGCCAGGGCTGACCCGTAGCGGTCGTATAAACCGCCACGTGACCGCGGCCGTGCTTCAGCGCTGCCTCCAGGCCCTCAATGATGCGCGCGCGGTTTTCAGGCGACAGTCGGACGCGGTCTTGAATGACTTCAAGGATCCCTCGAGAACGGACGTGAATGCGAGTGTACCCCTGTCCGGCAAGAAGGTCGGAAACCTCCTGGTCGCTGAAATTGTCCGGAACGTGGATGGAAAACGTAATGCTTGCGCCGCCAGCCGCTTCAGACGATCGTCTTATCAACTGGTCGTAGATGCTGTCGGGATTGTCACGCATCACGGGCTGGCCGCAGTTGCGGCAATAGAGTTGCGCCGCACGCGCAAAGAGCAGTTTTAAGTGGTCATTGAGTTCGGTCATCGTGCCCACGGTGGAACGCGATGTACGTACGGGATTGGCCTGGTCTATTGCAACGGCCGGCGGAATTCCTTCAATTGAATCCGCCTGGGGTTTGTCCATGCGATCGAGGAACTGGCGGGCGTATGGGGAAAAGGTTTCGACATAACGGCGTTGCCCCTCAGCATAAATCGTATCGAAAGCGAGTGACGATTTGCCACACCCGCTAACACCGGTGACGACGATGAGTTCTTTGAGCGGCAGGCGCAGGTTGAGGTTCTTGAGATTGTTCTGGCGGGCACCCCTGATGCGAATCGAACTGGCAGCCATGTGTATACCTGCAAGCGGCTCCGCTCCGGTACTCGCCGGTTGGCGGGAGAAATGTGTGAGCGGCGGTCGGGAGGCGCTATGTTAAGGACAAGTCGGCAGTCCGTAAAGCGTTCGTTCTGGGTGGCAATCGGGAACTGGCAGGCGCAAAATAGGCGAGCCTTGCGCTTGAATCTTGTTCCACCGCGTCACAATGAATATTGCCAGAGTTGTCAATGACCGAGCCCCGCAAGATGGGCGGAGGAGACTGAGGTGCCGTCCTTTACAAGAACAATTGCGGTCGCAGGTGAACACATGGCGATATATGAAGCTCTACCGCCGGGCGCTGAGCGCGTTCCTGGAATTGTAGTGATTCAGCATGCGCCAGGAGTTGATACTTTCGTGCAAACAATGGCCAACCGGCTAGCCGAGGCCGGTTATGTGGCAGTCGCCCCCGATCTTTATCACCGTCTGGACCCTGCGGGCGACGGTATGGAACGCCTCCGTCGACTCAAGGATCGGGAAGTGGAGTCTGATGTGAACGCCACCGTTGACTACCTGCGAGGCCATCCACGTATCGACAGAGAACGCATCGGCATAACCGGTTTTTGCATGGGTGGTCGGGTGGTTTATCTGATGGCCGCTGCTAACCCCAACTTCAAGGCCGCGGTAGCCTACTACGGCGGGAATATTATGATGCCTTGGGGCGAGGGTGTGGTTGCTCCGTTCGCCCGCAGTGCGGAAATACACTGTCCACTGATGTTTCATTTTGGGGCTGATGACACAAATCCATCTTCTAAAGATATGCAGGCGCTTGACGCCGAGCTGTCGCGCTTCGGCAAACCTCATGAGTTCCACGCTTACCCAGGTGCCGGTCACGCTTTTATGAATTTCACCAACGCAGAGCGCTACCGGCAATCGGCCGCTAACGCTTCATGGCCGCGGACGCTGGAATTCTTTGCGCGCCACTTTCGCCCCTGATTCCGCTGATTAACTCATGCTAATTCAACTGCACCATCAGGCGTCGATATTTATCGATGCCGGAGTATCATTTTCCCCCTGTGCTGGATTGCTAAACGGTAACACCGGGTTTTGATACATGTTGCGATTTGATAAGAGAAGCGTTTTTCTATTGTTGTTTCTCCTGGGCATCTTCTTCGTTCTGGCGTACGCCGTTTATGCCTCCGGGCTGGCAGGCGTATTCGCCAGTGAAGACCGATTTCTTGGACTTGTGCACAGCCATCAGCGCTACGCAGTGGCATTGTTCGTCGGATTGCAGGTGCTGCAGGTTATAGCGGCACCACTGCCAGGCGAGATTTCAGGTTTTGTTGGCGGTCTGCTTTTTGGCCCGATCTGGGGAGTGATATATTCAACAATAGGACTGACAATTGGTTCTTGGCTCGCGTTCATGCTAGCGCGGCTTTTGGGTAGACCGCTGGTTGAGAAGGTCGTCAGTCGCGAGATACTGCGTCGTTATGATTATGTCATGAGGCACAAGGGCGCATTTCTCGCCTTTCTCATGTTTCTTATTCCCGGCTTTCCAAAGGACTATCTGTGTTACGTTCTCGGCCTGGGACATATGGGGCAGCGCGCTTTTCTGCTGGTATCAATTTCCGGACGCTTCCTTGGGACCGTTTTGCTCACGATGGGGGGCGTCTTTTTTCGGCAACAGCGCTACTGGGCATTGTTCACGCTGGTTGGCATAAGTCTTTTGATTGCTTTCGTCGTAATGTTGAATCGCGGTCCAATCGAGCGGAGTTTTCGCCGGATGCAAGCGGCGCAGCGCCTAAAGGCTATCCGGGGACGCCGGCGCGCGCATTTGCACTCCAAGCAAAAATAGCAAGTCCACTCCGACGTTGATCCTTTCATATTGAACGCGGCAGCCCGCGGTGCTATAAGAACATGTCACGTCAAATTCGCGCGCCGGAAAATGGTTGCGCCAGTCTGCTGACACGGGTTGTACCTGCGAGAAGGAGGGATTGCATGGCCCATACTTACGAGGAGCTAAAGGGAAAAACAGTCGCCGAGCTTCGTGAAATTGCAGCAGGAATGGAGCACGAGGCTGTCAAAGGT
>JAKBDW010000339.1:0-5261 GCA_021834245.1 Pseudomonadota bacterium | reverse complement strand
GCGCGGCGAAGCCGCCTAATTCCCTGCCCGAGTTCCGCGACAAACCCTTGCAAAATTTCCGACCGAATTCCTTTACGATACAAGGAGGTATTGCATTGTAAACTGCACATAACTCTGCAACATCACGACAGTGGAAATTCGACGGAAAATTCCGGTCGGAAAATTTTTCCCGACGGAAATTTCCGCCGGCACCCGGAAATTTTCCGTCCTGCGGAACCGCCGGAGGCGGCCCGGCAGGGCGTTCCGGGGTTGCCGACTGGTGATTTGCCCCATCACTGTTTCGTGTGGAGCAGCCCGCGGGGTGTCGGGCGCGGGATTTGGTGTTTGGCGGGTGGTTGTCTGTGGGGGGGAATTTCCAGACGGATCGGGATAAAGATCGTGCAGGACGTTACTCAGATGTGTTGGGGAAAGGAAAGTGCATGGCTAGTCTCCATCATTACAATCCGGAACTCGAGCCCACACTTCGGGCTGCCACAGGCAGCGTTTGGCCATCAAGGGATGGGCGTGTTTATTCCCAAGAAAGGACGGCGTCGGCGATACAGGCCGTCATCGCCACCCCCTTGCCCCAATTGCCGAATGGAGGAACTATGGGGTTGTTGAACTTCATATATAGACGACGCGAAAGCAAACAAACCTATTTCGTGGTTGGATATTTTCTTATATCGTGACTGACGCCGCTACCACCCCGCGTCGGTTCACTTTCACAACGGCACTATTGAAGTCGATTCCAAGGAAAAACAATATGCCCAATAACGACAATAAGAATACGACAATTGCCTGCCTTCAACATGCTCTGGCCGATTCACAGGCAACCATTCGAGCATATGACAGCAAGGCCGAAATCCTCGCGGTATTACTCACGGTTGCGCTAGGAATTACCAACTTCACAGCCCTGCAGCAATCCGCGGTCTGTTTTAAGGCGTTACTTGCAGCAGGCTGGATTATCGGGTTGGTGGCTATCGGATTTTTGGGCGAGGTTGGTTAGTCCCGAATGTATACCATCATTCAGGTGCCCGACGATGCACCGGAACAACCGGAACAACTCGGCACTAAGCCGAAATTCTGGTTCTGGGATGCCACTGGTCGCCATTGCCTGTTCAAGGAGGGCCGACCCAATACCGGTGAGAACTGGGCGGAAAAAGTTTGCTGCGAGCTGTGCGAGCTGTTGGGCGTGCCGCATGGTCACTACGAACTTGCAATCTGGAAGCATCATCGCGGAGTAGTTTCGCCAACCTTCGTACCGCGCGGCGGCCGTCTGATCCTAGGTAACGAGTTGTTGGCCAAGTTTGACCCTGATTACCACGGTGAGCGCCGTGTCCGTGCCCAGAAACATACGGTATCGCGCGTGATGGCCATCATGCGTGGCGCCATGCGGTTCGCAGTCAAGGTGCCGCGCGGTGTGCAGACTGTACTGCAACCGATTCCAATCGAAATGCCCCTGGGGTACAGTACCCCGCTGGAGGTCAGGACGGTGGCCGGTGTGTTTATTGGCTACCTGATGTTGGACGCTTTGGTCAGTAATCAGGATCGGCACGATGAGAACTGGGGCTTGATTCTGTCATCGGACAACCGATTGACACTTGCCCCGACCTTCGACCATGCCTCCAGCCTCGGGCGAAACGAGCAGGATGCGGAACGTTCGGAGCGGCTCAATACCCATGACCAGGGGCGCAGCGTGGAACGGTACGTCGAGCGGGCCCGTTCCGCCCTTTACTCCAAGGACGGCGAAAAGGCCCTGACCACCCTAGCAGCCTTTGACGAAGCGGCTAAGCTTCTAGAAGTACGCGAAGCAAAAAGGTACTGGCTCGGCCGGCTCGCAGCCGTCAGCCTTGCCGACTTTCGGGGGATATTCGAGAATATCCCCGCATCAGAAATGGCCGAACCAGCGAGGGAGTTCGCTCTTAAAATGCTGGAAATCAATCGACTTCGTTTGTTGCGTAGCGCGGGCGGGGTTGGAACCATAACATGAAAGCCCTTTTCGTCGCATGGCAGGACCCCAATACCCGGCGGTGGGTACCCGTCGGGCGGCTGACCTATGCGGATGGGACTTACAAGTTTGTGTACACCCGAGGCGCTAGGGAGTCAAAAAACTTTACACCATTCGGCCGGATGGTCGATCTCGATGCTGCTTACGTTTCGGATATCCTGTTTCCGTTATTCGCGAATCGTCTGTTGCCAAAGACCCGGCCAGAGTATGCGGATTACTTGCGTTGGCTGGGCTTGAGCGAACAGGCGCACAACGAACTCGAGGTGCTTGCGCGTAGCGGTGGGTTGCGAGCGACGGATACACTGGAGATGTTCCCTTGCCCAGAGCCGACTCCGGACAAACACTATGAGGTTTATTTTTTCAGTCACGGGCTACGTCATCTGATCCCGCAAAATCAAGCACGGGTCAGCGAGCTTCAGACGGGCGAGCGACTGTTTCTGATGCAGGACCTCCAGAACGAACATGACGCAATGGCGCTGCTGTTGCGGACCAACGATCCCATCTCAATCGTCGGTTATTGCCCTCGCTACTATTCGGGCGAATTTTCACGTCTGTTGGGGCTGGTTGCTCCGGATCAGGTGCGCGTGGGTGTGGAGCAAGTAAATCCCGATGCGCCGATGCAATTGCGACTGTTGTGCAAACTAAGTGCCCCCTGGCCGGCCAATTTTTCCGCCTGTTCGATGGATCAGTTCCTGCCATTGGTTTCCTGAAGGTGAAAAGTGAATAATAGATTCCGCCACGCGGCGGAGTTGTTGTCCGACCCACAATCAGGAGGGCTGTCTGAGTAGGGAACCGAAGCACACGTTGGATCTGTTCGCGCAGCGCCACAGCCCGCTCAATGAGCGCCCCGGTCTGAATTGGCCCGATCCCGAGCGTTTTCCACTCAATCTCGAAAGCGTTACCGTAGCGGATGTCGTGCAACGCGACTTACACGTGGCGCGGGAGCCATTGATCGTAACTGGCTATGCCGGATTGGACCGGATCATTAGCCTGATTGCCGACAGTCCAGCAACCACACCCGTACGGATTTTGTTCGGTTCAGAGCCATTTCCATCAAGGCGCGAAAGCTTCGAGCTTGCTGAGAAAAACTTCTCGAAGGAGGTGGAAAACTACTGGCTAAAACGCGGGATCTCGCTGTTGCTCAGTGCAAAACTAATTCAATGCATCGAGCGACTCAAGTCCGGCAGTTTGGCTACCCGTTACCTGGGAAACTCAGGCACACGTCTGCACGCAAAGATATATTGCACCGAAGAGGCCGCGACCGTCGGCTCCAGCAATTTCACTCACCCTGGGATGGCAAGCCAGCTCGAAGCTAATGTGCGCTTTACAGCGAAGGGCGATGCGGCACGTTATCGAGATCTCGTGCTGATTGCCGAGAACTATTGGCGGCTCGGCCACGAATATAACGCGGAGTTGATTGAGTTACTTGACAGATTACTACGGTTGGTTACTTGGCCAGAAGCATTGGCCAGAGCATGTGCCGAATTGCTGGAAGGTGAGTGGGCGCAGTCCTATATGCGTGGAGACTACTTGCCGGAGGAGGGGAGGCTTTGGCCATCGCAACGTCAAGGAATAGCTCAAGCGCTCTACGTCCTGACCCGCCAAGGCAGTGTCTTGATTGCCGATGCTACCGGTTCAGGAAAGACCCGAATGGGCGTGCATCTGATCGGTGCTGTGGCGGATCACAACATTCGGACCGGGCGGATGCGACACGGGAAGTCGCTGATGGTCTGTCCGCCTGCGGTATCCTCAGCATGGGAACGGGAATCTCTGTTTGCGGGTGTTCATATGGATGTCTATTCTCACGGCGTGCTTAGCCACGCTAGGAGCCGGAAGCATGACCTAACTCTCGAGGCTCTACGCCGCGCACAGATTCTATGCGTTGATGAGGGGCACAACTTTCTGAATATGGGTTCAACCCGAACCCAGAATCTTCTGCGAAACATGGCCGACCACGTGATGCTGTTCACGGCTACTCCGATCAACCGCAGTGTCGTTGATTTGTTGCGGATCGCTGACATGCTTGGTGCAGACAATCTGCATGACTCGACTCTGGACATGTTTCGAAAGTTGCTTGGGACCAAGAATCTCGATAGATCGCTCGAAGATGAAGAAATCGAAGTTCTGCGCCAGGAAATTAAGCGTTTCACCGTGCGGCGTACCAAGCGACTTCTGAATCGGTTGATCGAGCGTGAGCCAGACTTGTATGTGGACAAGGAAGGGCGACGCTGCCGTTTCCCGAAACACAAGGCGAAGACGTATTTGTTGCACGAGTCAGCGAAAGATCGCGAGCTAGCGGCTGAGATTCGAGTGCTTGCAGGCAAGCTGTATGCTGTTACGCACTTTCAAAACCCCATTGAGATGCCTGAAGTTCTCCGGAGACGCGGCGCAACAGAAGAGAATTTTCTAAGAGGCCGCCTATCATCAGCAAAAAAAATTGCGCGATTCCAGATTATGAAGTCATTGCGTTCCTCGCGCGTGGCTCTGGCGGAGCACATTGTCGGCACCGAAAAGGCGAGCAGCGATTTTGATCTGGATTTCCGCAAACACACGGCGACCGGTAATGTGCTCGGTAGACTTGAAGAAATATCGGGAGCGCTACCCATCAACAAGCTGTCAATCACCCTGCCGGAATGGTTGTCCGACAACGCAACGCATATCGAGGTTTGTGCCCACGACCTGGCGATATACGAAGAGATTTACCGAAACGTCAGGAGCATGAGCGATGGCCGGGAACGTGAAAAAGCAGGTTTTCTGCTCAGACTGATGGAGAAGGAAAACCTAGTGCTCGCTTTCGACAGCCGCCCGATCTCGCTTGCGGAAATCAATCGTCATATCAAGCGTCAGAACCCGGAAGCAAGAATCATCATTGCCACGGGCGACCCGTCGTCGGATCGAGAGGGTGCGCTAGAGGCATTTGCACTTGGGTCGGGTGAGAACGCGGTGATTGGTCTATGTTCCGACAGTCTTGCGGAGGGCGTAAATATGCAACAGGCCGCCGCGCTCGTGCATCTTGACATGCCCAGCGTAGTCCGGATAGCCGAGCAGCGTGTCGGGCGTATTGATCGTCTCGATAGTCCCCATAAGTCCATCGAGGCATGGTGGCCGGACGATGCTGAGGAGTTCGCGCTTTCGTCGGATGAGCGTTTTATTGAGCGTTACGAAACTGTAGATGCCCTGCTCGGATCAAATCTACCACTTCCTGATGCCATGCGATCGACAGAAGCCAAGCCGGTCCAAACCAAGGAATTGATGAAGGAATATGAAAGGGAAA
>JAKBDW010000459.1:0-5273 GCA_021834245.1 Pseudomonadota bacterium | reverse complement strand
GCTTACCAAGGCCTATGGTGAGGGGCAGCATGCAGGTCGGCCGAGAGTGACAAAAGAATGGCTTTGGACGGCTGGTGACGGTCTGATCGTTCTTTCCGGGGCCCTGGATGGCGATATCGGACAGGCCCTGCTGGCCGGCAACAGCGCATTGGCGCAGACCCTGGTGGACGAATACCAGCGAAACTTCCCTGGTCGCTTCTATCTGGAGTTGCAACGCACCGGTCAGCCGCTGCAGGAGGAATATTTGCATGCCGCGGTGGGGCTTGCCCAGGCAAAGGGCCTGCCTGTGGTGGCGACCAACGCCGTGCAGTTCATTGCACCCGAGGATTTCGAGGCGCATGAGGTGCGCGTGTGCATCCAGGATGGACGTATCCTTTCCGATACGCGTCGTCCCCGGCTCTATACCCAGCAGCAGTATTTCCGGTCCGGGGAGGAGATGGCGGCGCTTTTCCAAGACATTCCCGAGGCATTGGAGAATTCGCTGCAAATCGCGCGCCGCTGCAATCTGCGTCTGGAGTTTGGGCGTAACTATCTTCCTGATTTTCCGCTGCCGGCTGACCAAAGTGTCAACCAGCTCCTGCGCGATCGCGCATACGCTGGCCTGGAGTCGCGTCTTGCACTGATGGCGCCGGACGCAGCCGCTGGGCGCCGCGAGGAATACCTGCAGCGACTTGAACTTGAACTGGGCGTGATCGTGCAGATGGGATTTGCCGGCTACTTCCTGATTGTGGCCGATTTTATTCAGTGGGCGTTGAACAACAATGTGCCCGTGGGGCCGGGGCGCGGGTCAGGCGCTGGATCGCTGGTGGCCTATGTTTTGGGGATTACGGCACTCGATCCGATCAAGTACGAACTGCTGTTCGAACGCTTTCTGAATCCGGAGCGTGTTTCTCTGCCCGACTTCGATGTGGACTTCTGTATTGAAGGTCGCGACCGCGTAATCGAATACGTCACCGAACGCTACGGCAAAGATAAAGTGTGCCAGATCATCACCCATGGAACCATGGCCGCGAAAGCTGTCGTCCGCGACGTCGGCCGCGTACTGGATCATCCATACGGGTATGTGGACAAGCTTGCCAAGCTCATTCCAATGGAACTCGACATGACGCTCGAGAAGGCGCTCGATCGCGAGCCGCTTTTGAAAGAACGTTATGAGAAAGAGGAAGATGTGCGCGCGCTTCTGGATACGGCGCGGGCATTGGAAGGCCTGGCGCGCTCTGCCGGCAAGCACGCCGCCGGTGTGGTAATTGCGCCGAGCGCCCTGACGGATTTCATGCCGCTTTACTGTGAACAAGGCAGCAAGCAGTTTGTGACCCAGCTTGACATGAAGGACGTTGAGATCATCGGACTGGTGAAATTCGATTTTCTCGGGTTGCGCAATCTTACAATCATCGACAAGGCGGTCAAGACAATCAATGCGGCGCGTTCCAAGAGCGGGGAAACACCGCTCGTAATCGAGCAAATTCCGATTGATGATCCGGAAACCTTCAGCCTTCTCAAGTCATGCCGCACGACAGCATTGTTCCAGCTTGAATCGCGCGGCATGAAGGATCTGATCCAGCGCTTGCAGCCGGATACTTTTGAAGAAATTGTGGCGCTGGTGGCTCTGTTTCGACCCGGGCCACTGCAATCCGGAATGGTCGACGATTTCATCAATCGCAAGCATGGTCGCGAACGTATCAAATATCCTCATCCAAGCTTGGAACCAATACTCAAGCCGACTTACGGCGTTATCCTGTACCAGGAACAGGTGATGCAAATCGCGCAGGTGCTTTCTGGCTACACGCTGGGAAGTGCGGATTTGCTGCGCCGTGCGATGGGAAAGAAGAACGCGGAAGAAATGGCAAAGCAGCGCGACGTTTTCGTCAAAGGAGCGGCCGCGCGCGGGGTGAATGAAAAGCTTGCAACCGACATTTTCAATCTGATCGAAAAGTTTGCGGGTTACGGATTTAACCGGTCGCACTCGGCGGCTTATGCCTTGATTGCATATCAGACTGCCTGGCTCAAGGCACATTATCCGGCCGCTTTCATGGCCGCCGTGCTTTCCGCTGACATGGACAAGACCGACAAGGTAGTGACCATGATCGCTGAGTGCCGCGAGATGCGTATTAAGCTCCTGTCGCCGGATATTAATCGCTGTGACCACGCCTTCGTGCCGCAGAATGAAGGCGTGCAGACCATAGGCGAGGCGCCGGCAGCGGCCAGTGCGATCAAGGGTTTGGGGCAGAAGCCAAGCGGACAGCCGAGCGAACAGCCGGCGCAGGAGCTGGCCATCCTTTATGGGCTCGGTGCAATCAAGGGTCTCGGCGAGTCAGCCATTGAGGCAATTCTTGAGGCGCGTCGCAGCGGTGGGGAATTCAGCGATATTTTCGACTTGTGCCGGCGTATAGATCTGCGGCGGGTCAACAGGCGCGTACTGGAATCCCTGATCCGTGCTGGCGCGCTGGACAGTCTCGGTTTACACCGTGCGGCCATGATGGCGTCACTCAATGTCGCGCTGGCAGCCGCGGGCCAGCATAGTAAGGATCGCGATGCGGGTCAGAACGATCTATTTGGCGGGGGTGGTAACCCTCCCGCCCAGCAACATGGTGTCGAAGCGCCCGCTTGGAGCGAGGAGCAGCGGCTGCAGGGCGAAAAGGATACACTCGGTCTGTATCTGACGGGGCATCCAATCCAGCGCTATGAATCAGAGTTGAGGCATATTACCAACACCTGCCTTGCCGAACTCAAGCCAACGGAGAACCGTACAATCATCGTGGCGGGTTTGGTTGTCGGGATGCGTACCATGAATACCCGTCGCGGCGACCGCATGGCGTTTGTGACGCTGGATGACCGCACTGGTCAGCTGGAGTTGGCCGTATTTTCCGAGCTGTACGAGCGCCACCGTGAATTGTTGGGCAAGGACAATCTGCTTGTGGTAGAGGGACAAGTAAGCGTCGATGAGTACTCGGGCGGATTCAGGATGAGCGCTGAACAGATATACGATATTGACCAGGCGCGCGAAGCCATGGCGACACGCCTGGAAATTGATGTAGATTCGCAGCTTGCTGGCAACGGATTCTTGCACGAGCTTCAAGACATTCTAAAGCCGGTGACCCCCGGGCGCTGCCCGGTATTTCTGCGCTATCGTCGTATCGATGCCGAAGCGGAAATCGCACTAGGCCAGCAGTGGCGTATATCTCCTACCGGGACAGTTCTAGAGAAGCTTTCTCGGCTTGCGGGACAGGAGCATGTACGTTTAATCTACCCGCAGAATTCGCATTAGGGCGAGCCATGAACCCCAATTTTCTGGATTTCGAGCAGTCCATAGCCGACCTTGAGGCCAAGATTGAGGCTTTGCGCTATGCCGACAAGAGCAGTGAACTTAACATCAACGAAGAAATCAATCGGTTGCGTCTCAAGAGTCGCAAGCTTACCGAATCGATATTTACCTCGTTAACGCCGTGGCAAGTTTCCCAGCTTGCGCGCCATCCACAGCGTCCCTATACACTGGATTATGTTGATAAGATATTTACCGATTTCCAGGAACTGCATGGCGACCGCACCTTTGCCGACGACCCTGCAATCGTCGCCGGTTTCGCGCATCTCGAAAAACGGGCGGTAGCCGTCATTGGCCATCAGAAGGGTCGTGACACGCGCGAAAAGGTGCGACGCAATTTCGGTATGCCAAGACCGGAGGGGTACCGAAAGGCGATGCGCATCATGAAGACCGCAGAACGGTTCGGGATTCCGGTGATAACGTTCATCGATACGCCTGGTGCGTATCCGGGCGTCGGGGCCGAGGAGCGCGGTCAAAGCGAGGCCATCGCACGCAATCTTTACGTCATGGCCGCACTGCGCACACCGATCATCAGTACTGTTGTCGGTGAGGGCGGATCTGGCGGTGCCCTGGCAATCGGCGTTGGTGACCGTGCCCTAATGCTCCAGTACTCCACCTATTCCGTCATATCACCAGAGGGTTGCGCTTCGATATTGTGGAAGAGCGCCGACAAGGCGGCGTTGGCGGCGGAAGCCATGGGAATCACCGCGGACAGTCTGATCAAATTAGGCCTTGTCGATGAAGTAGTGCCCGAGCCGCTAGGGGGTGCTCATCGCGATGTCGATACCATGGCTCAGTCGCTCAAGCAGGCGCTTCTGGCAAATGTCGAGAAGGTATGCAGTCTGCCCGTCGACCAGTTGCTGGAGGCGCGTTTTGCGCGTCTCATGCAGTACGGCAAGTTTGAAGAAACCTGAAGTCGAATTCTCTCCATCCGCTTTGGCGCGGGTCCTGTTCCAGGATTTGCGTCTCCCGCAAGATGTACTGCTGAAAGTCGCTTACAGCGGTGGTGTCGATTCCCACAGTTTGTTGCATGCGCTTGCCAGGCTGCGTGCCGCTGGAGCATTGCGTGTGGAAGCGGTGCACATCGATCACCGCCTGCAACCGGCATCTGGCGAGTGGGCACGCCATTGTTTGCAAGTTTGTGCGGAGCTGGAGGTGGTCTGTCATGCGGTGCAACTCGACGTGCTATCGACGGATGGCGTCGGACTGGAGGCGGCTGCACGTCAGGCACGTTACGCAACGTTGAAAATGTTTGTGCGACCCGATGATATTCTGGTAACTGCGCATCAGCGGGACGATCAGGCCGAGACAGTATTGCTGCACCTGTTGCGCGGGACCGGTGTTCGCGGGCTCGCGGGCATGCCCGCGATCATGGACTTCGGCGAAGGGCGTTTGGCTCGGCCGCTCCTTGGATTCAGCCGTGCGGCGGTGCACGCGTACGCATTGGCCGAAGGGCTGGTATGGGTCGAGGACGGGAGCAATGATGACACCCGTTTTAAGCGTAATCGGCTAAGGCAACAGGTAATGCCGATGCTCGAGGCGAATTGGCCGGGTGCGCGTGTACTGTTGGCGCGAAATGCCGGGCATATGCGGGAATCGGCAGAATTGTTGGACGAAGTTGCCAAAGAAGATTTGTCGCGGTGTACTGCCGTGTTTGGCGGCGGGCGCGCTGGTTCCGACGCCATTCCAGCTAAGCAGCGATCACGGGTATTATCGGTGTCCGCTCTCCAGACCATGACTGCGTCGCGAAGACGCAACGTGCTTCGATATTGGATCCGCACGCAGGGTTTTCACGCCCCGAGTACTTTGCACCTCGATGCCATTGAGGCGCAGATCTGTCATCAGTCGAGATCCAGTCACGCCTGCGTCCGTTGGCCTGAGGCTGAAGTGCGCCGCTATCGCGACGCGCTGCATGTAATGCCGCCGCTGGCTGCGAAGATCGAACCGGTCGATC
>JAKBDW010000529.1:0-5274 GCA_021834245.1 Pseudomonadota bacterium | reverse complement strand
TTGCGGCCTGCGGCAAGGAGCGAAGACCTGCGTCGGGACTGCAAACACCGCCGAGAAATAAAGAGCTACAAATGACACCACAGCACCCCTGGAATCGAATGCGAGTCATCAGTCTCGCGCTGCTGAGCTTTGCGATCGGTATTGTCGCGGGGATCATCATAGACCGGCAAACGGTAGCAGACATCGTGGAGGCCTGCAGTATTCCGGCCAAAGCCGTGCCCGATTTTCGGCTCATGGCCCAAGCCTGGAATACGATACAACACCATTACGTGGACCGATCCGCAGTCCGCCCGCGCGGCATGGCCTACGGCGCAATTGGAGGCATGGTCAATTCTTTGGGCGACACGGGTCACAGCACCTTCCTGACACCTAGCATGGTGAAAGAAGAACGCGAATCGCTGCAGGGCCAGTTCGCCGGCATCGGCGTCGAGGTTCAGATGAAGGATCGGCAACTCGTGATTGTGGCACCCATCGACGGTTCGCCCGCGCAAAAAGCCGGCCTTCAGGCAGGCGATATCATCCTCAAGGTCAATGGCAAAGACATCATCGGCGAACCGATAAGCAAGGTCGTCGGAAAGATCAAAGGGCCGCCGGGGACACGCGTAAGGCTAACCATTCGCAATCCGAAAACAGAAAAAATCCGCGATTTCGAACTGGTACGCGCACACATCCAGCTGAACAGTGTCAGCTGGCACATGTTGCCCGGCACTCACATCGCCCACGTGCGGCTCGCACTTTTCAGCAAGGGAACTGGCGACGCGCTTAGAAAGGCACTGCAAGAGGCGACGAAACAGGGGGCGAAAGCCATCATACTGGATCTGCGCAACGACCCGGGCGGCCTGTTCGACGAAGCAATCGATACGGCGAGTCTTTTTCTGCACGGGGGCAATGTTTTGCTGGAAAAGAACGTACATGGCGAGGTACGCAAAGTGCCGGTACGCAGCGGCATGCCCGTATACAATCTTCCCATGGTGGTGTTGGTCAATTCCGGTACGGCGAGTGCGGCGGAGATCGTCGCTGGTGCGTTGCGCGACGCCGACCGCGCCGTGCTCATCGGGCAGACCACTTTTGGCACTGGCACGGTGCTGCAGGCATTTCCGCTGGCGGATGGTTCAGCTCTAGTGCTCGCTGTACAAGAGTGGCTCACACCGCACGGGCGCAGCTTCTGGCATCATGGGCTTACGCCGAAACACGTCGTGCCACTCCCGCCTGGCGCGGAGCCGCTTCGACCCGAGGCCGAGCGCGATATGACCGCGAAGCAACTTTGGCAAAGCGGTGACGCGCAACTGCTGCGTGCAGTGGAATTGCTTAGCGGATCAAAGATTCACAAGCCCACCTGAGGCATCGGGTTTCTTTGACGAACATTGGCAATCGGGCCAGCGCGGCCTGCGGTCCGGCCGTGTCCTAAAGGAAGCTGCCGTGTGAATACCGTGTCACCGCAAAAAGACAACCCGTCCATATTTGGGCCCCTGCGCGAACCCATCTATCGCGCCCTGTGGATCGCCACAGTCGCATCCAACATCGGCACATGGATGCAGGACGTGGGCGCGGCGTGGTTGATGACATCGATCGCGCCGTCCCCCGCCATGGTTGCTCTGGTGCGATCCGCAAGCAGTCTGCCCATTTTCCTTCTTGCATTGCCGGCCGGCGCCCTCGCGGATGTCGTTGATCGCAGGCGCCTGCTTATCGCCACTCAGACCTGGATGTTGGTGGCAGCGGCGATATTGGGAGTGCTTACCATAATTGGTATGACGACACCCTGGCTTTTGCTTGTGCTGACGTTCACTCTCGGTCTGGGTACCGCGCTAAACGCTCCGGCGTGGCAGGCAATCATTCCGGAACTCGTGCCACAGTCTCAGGTCGGCAACGCCATATCTTTGAACAGCACAAGCATTAATCTTGCGCGCTCGATCGGTCCAGCAATCGGGGGTCTGCTTATCGCAGCCGCCGGTCCGGGAGTTACCTTCCTGCTGAATGCGCTTTCTTTCAGCGGAGTGATATTGGTGCTGTATCGCTGGCGCCGGGGCGCGAATGTCAGCGTATTGCCAGCGGAACGCGTGCTGGGCGCAATCCGCGCCGGTCTAAGGTATGTGCGGCATTCGCCGCCGGTACGGGCTGTACTGGCACGCTCCGGCGCTTTCATTCTTTTTGCCAGCGCCTTGTGGGGATTATTGCCCGCCGCCGCGCGCTTCGAGTTCGGCCGCGGTCCCACCGGATACGGAGTTATGTTGGGCGCTTTCGGTTTGGGTGCAGTCGCAGCGGCGGCCGTTCTACCTCGCCTGCGCCGGAATACCAACATGGATAACCTCGTTACCGGAGCCATCCTGATATATGCCGCAGGACTGACGGTCTTTGCCTGGATACGCATTTTTGTTATAGCCGACCTTGCGATGTTCGCCTGCGGGGCCGCATGGCTGTCTCTGCTTTCCACCTTCAATTCAAGCATTCAAGTGGTTGTCCCTTCCTGGGTGCGCGGACGTGTGCTGGCAATATCAATTCTTGTCATCTTCGGTGGCCTCGCACTGGGCAGTGTATTCTGGGGATACATCGCGGATGTGTGGGGAATCCCGATCGCACTAACCGCAGCCGCCGCCGGTATCTGCGCGGGACTACTTGCCACCCGCCACCGGCATTTACACCATGGCCGCGAAATCGATCTCACCCCTTCCATGCATTGGCCGGCACCGCAACCAGTGCGGGTACCGCCGCCTGATCATGGACCGGTGGTTGTAACCGTTGAGTATCGTGTCGATCACACACATGCCGCGGAATTCCTCCGTGCATTGCAGCAGGTGCGGCGCATCCGCAGACGCGATGGCGCAATCAGCTGGGCAGTTCTGAATGATGTCGCCGATCCCGGCCGCTATACGGAAGTTTTCGTCGTCGAGTCGTGGCTCGAACACCTGCGCCAGCACGAGCGCGTTACCAAAGCCGATCGTGAAATTCTTGATCGACCGCAGGCCTTCCATATCGGTCCCAAGCCTCCGACCGTGACACACTATATGGTCGAGCCAACACCGAACGCGAAACCCGCCACACAATGACCCAAGTGCCTGTGGCGGTTCGAATCTTCCAAGAATAAATCCCACAGCGGCACCACTGGTACCAAGCAGGAGCCGACTTCGAAACCAAAGCCGGTCTCCCAAGCCAGATCAGGCAAGGGCTCCGGCAATTTCCAGAAATCGGTCCATGAAATAGACTTTATTGGACTCCCAGACCAATATCAGTGAGTGTCCGCTCAAGCAATGCGTCCACGCCCGATTCCGGACGGACCGCTGCAACCGGAAGATCTTTCCCAGTCTGCCAGGCAACGAGCGCTTCATGCTTGGCTGCGCCGCAGACAAGCACCATCGCCTCTCTGGTCTGACCAAGACGCCAGGCGGAAAGCGTCACACGTTGAGCGGGCGGTTTGGGGGCTTGCTCCACCGCAAGCGTCGCCGCCGCGCCGGGCTGCACTCCCCAGTCCGCGCCGGGAAATAAACTTGCCGTATGACCGTCCTCACCAAGACCCAGCAGCACAAGATCGAACTGCGCGACTCCCCAAAGCAGTTCTCCATAGGACCTGGCCGCCGCGTGTGGACCTCGTTCTGCCGGGATCGGATGAATTTGTCCCCGCGGTATAGGTACACGGTCCAGCCACGCGGAAAATGCCATGGCGCTGTTGCGTTCGGGATGATCCGCCGGCAGACAGCGCTCATCACCAAAGTAGACGTGCCAGGCTGACCATTGCGCATCAAGGGTGCTCAGCCTCTCATATAGCGGACGTGGTGTGTTACCGCCGGAAAGCACGACGTGAAACGCGCCACGCTGCGAAGTCGCTTCGTGCGACATACGCCCAACGGCACGAGCGGCACGCTCATAAAGGGAGTCTGCATCCGGGTAGATATGCCAACGCACAATCTGCTGATGCGCGAGCCGATCGCTTTCCGGTTGCTGCGTTGGACTTAAAGGTCGTTTCGCCATTCCTGATCTTCGCTATCAAACAGACGATTTGCCTCTCCCGGACCCCAGGTGCCGGCCGAGTAGCCATGTATGAAATCCCGCTCCTGCACCCAGTACTTCAATATCGGGTCAACCACTTGCCATGCCCACTCGACCTCGTCGAAGCGGATGAACAAGGTGCGGTCGTTCTCGATTATGTCGAGCAGCAGGGCTTCGTATGCATCGAGCGGCAGTTCATGGGTCTTTCGATAACCCGCATTGAGCTGCAGCACACGCGTATTCATACCCAGACCAGGTTGCTTTACATGGATCTCCATGTGCATGCTTTCGTTCGGCTGCAAAGAGAGCAGTATCCAGTTCGGCGAAACAGACTCGAGCGGTGCTTCGCGGAAAAGATGTTGCGGAGGATGGCGGAAGCGGATGGCAATAAGAGACATTTGCCGACGCAAACGTTTTCCCGTGCGCAAGTAGAACGGCACGCCGCCCCAGCGCCAGTTGTCTATATAGAACTTGGCCGCAACAAACGTTTCAGTGATCGAGTTTGTTTCCACGCCCGCTTCCTGCTGGTAGCCAGCGACTGTAACGCCACCTATCGATCCAGGGCGGTACTGGGCGCGAAATGCATGTGCGTGCACCGCACGCCTCGGTATCGGCCGGATCGAGCGTAGCACCTTTACTTTCTCGTCCCGCAGGGCATCAGCCTCGAGGGCCGGGGGCGGCTCCATCGCGATTACGGTCAGAAGCTGCATCAAATGATTCTGCAGCATGTCGCGCAGTGCACCAGTCTTGTCGTAATAGTCCGCGCGGCTTTCAATACCGACTTCTTCCGCTACCGTGATCTGAACGTGATCAATGAAGTTTCGATTCCACAGCGGCTCAATTAGCGTATTGGCAAAACGAAACACCAGGAGATTCTGCACGGTTTCCTTGCCGAGATAGTGATCGATGCGGAATATCTGCTCTTCGTCAAAATAGCGATGCAAAAGTTCGTTCAGAACACGCGCACTTTCGATGTCTTCGCCAAATGGTTTCTCTACGACGATCCTCTGCCTGTCACGCGGCAGATCTGGCATTGCAGAATGCAGATTCCTCACAACGGCTGAGAATTCAGTCGGCTTGATTGCCAGATAGAAAACAAGATCGCCGCAGCTTTCCGCCCCCAAACCGCCAAGCGCGCTGAACAGACGCCGGTATGCGTCAGGATCATGGATTTCTCCGGCGACGTACTGGAAGCGCCGGGAAAATTTGTCGTACACCTCGGCGTCGAAGTGACCATCAAGACGCTCGCGC
Source organism: Pseudomonadota bacterium (assembly GCA_021834245.1). Lineage (GTDB taxonomy): Bacteria > Pseudomonadota > Gammaproteobacteria > Acidiferrobacterales > UBA6901 > JAJXUF01. Next base: position 42 of record JAKBDW010000529.1, on the reverse strand, counting down.
AAAGTTTGCTGCATGAAAACAAGCCAGTCGTCCTGGCTCCAT
>JAKBDW010000495.1:0-5303 GCA_021834245.1 Pseudomonadota bacterium | reverse complement strand
TCAATGTGTTGCTGGGGGCTTCCGGCGCCGGCAAGTCCAGCTTGCTGCGTAGCCTGAACTTGCTCAATACGCCGACGACCGGATGCGTTAGGGCTGCGGATATCGGCGTCATCGATACGCCCGCCAAACTCAGGCTGCACCGCAGTCGGACGGGCATGATATTCCAGCAGCACCAGTTGATCAGCCGCCAGACGGCGCTCTCCAATGTTCTGCTTGGCCGCATCGGCTATCACTCAACATGGCGAACCCTGTTTCCGCTGGCGCGTGCGGAACAGCGGATCGCGCTCGAGTGCTTGGATCGTGTCGGACTCTTGCATAAGGCAACCGAACGGGTGGACCGACTGAGCGGAGGCCAACTGCAACGTGTGGGCATTGCCCGTGCACTGGCCCAGAAGCCGCGCTTGATGCTGGCGGACGAGCCTGTAGCCAGTCTGGACCCTGCGACTTCGCGGCGCGTGTTGTCGCAGCTCAAGAGCATTTGTCGCGAAGACGGCATCACGTCGGTCGTCAGCCTGCATCAGGTGGATCTGGCGCGCGAATACGCCGATCGCATCATTGCCTTGGCGCACGGTCATGTCGTGTTCGACGGTGCTCCCGATGAATTAACCGACGTATTGCTGCAAACGATCTATGACCAGACTCCGGGCAATATCCGGGATGTGGTCGCTTCCCAGCCCGTAATGTTCCCTGTTTTGACCTAGCCATTGATAAGGAGTAAGCCATGAAACTACTGATGAAATTGATGATGCTGATGTTCCTATTTGCCACTTCCATCGGTGCCATAGCGGCGCCGGACCCGAATCCGGACACACTTAAGGTAGCACTTCTGCCGGATGAGAACGCTGGCACGGTCATCAAGAACAACCAGCCATTGAAGGACTATCTTGAGGCGACGCTGGGCAAGAAGATCGAGCTCATTGTCACGACCGACTACTCTTCCATGATCGAGGCGATGCGTCATGGTCGTATCGACCTGGCCTACTTCGGACCGCTTTCCTACGTGCTGGCACGCCAGCGCAGCGAGATCGAACCCTTCGTTGCCCTCAAGAGCAAAGGAAGTACGACATATCAATCGGTAGTCATTGCCAACGCGGCGTCCGGCATCAAGAAGATTGAGGACATCAAAGGCAAGAACATGGCATTTGGCGACAAGGCATCGACTTCCAGCCATTTGATCCCCAAATCGGTGCTGGCGGAAAAAGGGCTTGATGCGGGACGCGACTACGAAGAGCATTTTGTAGGGTCTCACGACGCCGTGGCCATGGCAGTACAGAATGGGCACGCCCAGGCTGGTGGTTTAAGCCGACCGATCTTTGAATCTCTGGTCGAGCGCAAAATCATTGATCCGGCAAAGGTGATTGTCGTGGAATATTCGAAACCTTTCCCCCAGTATCCTTGGACGATGCGCTCAAATTTGAAGCCGGAACTGAAAGACAAGATTCGCTCCGCATTTCTCAACCTCAAGGATCCGGCTGTGCTCAAGCCCTTCAAGGCTGACGGCTTCGAGACGATTTCCGACAAGGACTACGATGTCGTGCGCAATCTCGGATATCTGCTGAAGATCGATCTGGCCTCGTATATGTAATCGATGAAATGAATACGAATTCGGCCAATTGTGAGCAGGTACTGAGCCGACAGCGGCGCGCCTGGAATATTGGCGCGTTGCGGTTCGCTTTCATCTTGGCGGTTATTGCCTTCTGTGCACATTACGTGGGCTTATTTGACGGAAAACGTCTTGCCGAGGGGGTCCCAAGTCTGCTCAGCCTCGTGGGCGAGATGATGCCGCCAAATTTTGACGATGCGCGCAATTGGATAAAGCCGGTGCTTGATACCCTTGCGATGAGCATCGCCGGTACGGCGCTCGCGATTTGTCTGTCGCTACCGCTGGCCTTTCTGGCAGCGCGCAACACCACGCCACATCCGTTGGTATATCAGTTGGCGCGCGGCCTTCTCAATGCGTTGCGCGCCATTCCCGAGTTGATCATGGGCATCATCTTTGTGGCCGCAGTCGGCTTTGGCGCGTTGCCAGGCGTGCTGGCACTCGGATTGCATTCGATAGGCATGGTCGGCAAGTTCTTTGCGGAGGCGATCGAGCATGCCGACGAGGCACCCGTCGAAGCGGCCCGCGCGGCGGGTGCCACGCCGTTGCAGGTTATGTTGCACGGCGTGTTGCCACAGGTGTTGCCGCAACTCGTCGATACATCGATTTACCGATGGGAATACAACTTCCGGGCATCAACTGTCATGGGTATGGTCGGAGCAGGCGGCATCGGTTTTGAACTGATGGGCTCGCTGCGCATCATGCAGTATCAGGATGTATCGGCGATCTTGCTGGTGATCCTGCTAATGGTCACATTGGTGGACGCCTTTAGCGGCTATCTGAGAAGACGTTTCAAATAACGGGAGACTTTAGAGTGAAACCAAAAGTAGTCATTACCAGCTGGGTGCATCCGGCAGTCATCAGCCGTTTGTCCGAGCATTGCATTGTCGTTCCCAACGAGACAAGAGAGCGTCTTTCGCGCGAAGAGATTCTGCGGCGTGCGTACGACGCGGATGTGATCATGACCTTCATGACAGACAGCATCGACAAGTCATTCATCGAAGCATGTCCGCGGCTCCGCCTGGTTGCCTGTGCTCTTAAAGGGTACGACAACTACGATGTCGAAGCCTGTACCAAGCGCGGTATATGGATCACCAACGTGCCGGATCTTCTGACGATACCGACAGCCGAGCTCGCGATCGGACTTTTGATCGGACTGACGCGCAAGATCATGCAGGGAGACAAATTCATTCGAAGCGGAAAGTTCGAAGGTTGGCGACCGGAACTTTACGGGGCGGGCCTGACAGGGCGCACACTCGGGTTTATCGGCATGGGGGCTGTGGGTCAGGCGATTGCGGCGCGTCTTCAGGGATACGAGATGAAGCTCAATTATTTCGATATCAAGCCGCTGCTTCCCGAGTATGAGGCGCGCTGGGGTTTGCGACGTGTCGACATGGGACAACTCCTGGCTGAAAGCGACTATGTAGTGCCCATGGTTCCCTACAACGCTGACACCTTGCACTTGATCAATGCAGAATCGATTGTAGCCATGAGGACCGGCGCATATCTGGTCAATGCTTGCAGGGGGTCGGTGGTTGACGAAGCGGCGGTCGCCGATGCACTCGCCTCCGGCAAGCTTGCCGGTTACGCGGCTGACGTCTTTGAAATGGAAGAGTGGTCACGCCCTGGTCGACCTTCCGGTATTCCGGCGCGCCTGTTGATGAACACGGAGCAAACGTTGTTCACCCCGCATATCGGTTCAGCTGTAGATTCGGTAAGGCTTGCAATCGAGATGGAAGCTGCAACCAACATTTTGCAGTTGCTGGGCGATGAGATTCCGCAGGGTGCGATAAATCGTCCTTTAGAGGGAGTCCCGGTCTGAGCACGCTTAATCTCGATCAGTTGGCGAGCTTCCTGTCTATCTCGCGGCACTTCAGTTTCAGGGCGGGGGCGCGAGAACGCGGGCTGTCGCAGGGCGCGATTTCTCAGCAGATACAAAAATTGGAGGCGCAACTCGGAGTCCGCCTGATCAATAGGGATTCGGCGGGTTGCAGTCTTACACGCGAGGGGAGTGTGTTCCTTCCGTATGCCGAAAGAATGTTGAAGCTGAATGACAGCGCTTTGAGCGTGTTTCGCGACAAGCCGCTCACGATTGGCGCCAGCAGCAATATTGGAATCTACCTGTTGTCGCCCTATGTGAAGGCATATCTCGATGCCTCCAATGACAAGCGACAACTGGATGTGCAGATCTATCAGAACCCGACAGTTGCCGATAAGCTTGCCGCCGGAGACGTGGATGTGGCGGCTATGGAATGGTGGGATGGACGACCAGGGTATGTGGCTCGTCTGTGGAGACATGAGGAACTCGTTGTCATTGTGCCGCCTACCCATCCCTGGGCGACACTGAGCAGTTTGCCACGTGACATGCTCAAGGGCGTCCCCTTGCTAGGGGGTGAATCTGGAAGCGGAACGGGACGAATTCTCGCCAATTATTTTGGAGTCGATGCGCCCGAGCTCAAAGCCGGCATGCAACTCGGTTCAACAGACGCAGTCAAGCAATGGGTCAAAGCCGGACTCGGCATTTCGCTTGTTCTGGCCGGCTCGGTGATCGAGGAAATACAGGCAGGTCTGTTGGTGTCGATCCCGCTTGAAGATGGTGGCCCCAAAAAATCGCTTTACATCATATGGCGTGACTCGCTGACGGAGGATCATCCTGCGCACAGATTTGGCAGTTGGCTGGCTTCCCGCGCGGATGCGGCGGGTGCCAGGCAGTCAACGATCTAGCGACAAGTCTGGCCTCTCACTCCCGGCATCCTGCGCCAGTGGCAATGCTCAATCTTCCAGCGCCCGCACCTTCACCGTCTTGCCCTTCACTTTTCCCGCAGAGAGTCTTTTGACTGCCTCGCGTGCGATGTTGCGCGCGACGGCGACGTAGGTGGTCATATCGGTCACGGTGATCTTGCCGACCTGTTCGCGCGTGAATCCGGCTTCGCCAGTGAGGGCGCCCAGCACGTCTCCCGGACGGATCTTTTCCTTGCGGCCGCCGAGGATCTGCAGCGTGACCATCGGCGGGATCAGCGGTTTGTCGTTTTCACTTTTCACCGATTCGAGGGTGTGCCACTCCGGTTCGCTGCCCACCATCCTGGCGATGTTCGAAACGCGATTCATGTCGGCCGGGCTGGCCAGGCTCAGCGCCCAGCCCTCCGCATCGGCACGGCCGGTGCGGCCGATGCGGTGGACGTGTATCTCTGGATCGGGCGTGACATCGACGTTGATGACGGCTTCGAGCTGCGCGATGTCCAGTCCGCGCGCGGCAACGTCGGTGGCGACCAGCACCGAGCAGCTGCGGTTGGCGAACTGGATCAGCACCTGGTCGCGCTCGCGCTGTTCCATGTCGCCGTTCAGTGTCAGCGCGTGTATGCCTTGCGCATGCAGCACGTCCACCAGGTCGCGGCATTGTTGCTTGGTGTTGCAGAAGGCCAGCGTGCTGACCGGGCGGTAATGCTTGAGCAATGCAGCGACGGCCTGCAGGCGTTCTTCGTGTTTTATCTCGTAGAAGCGCTGGCGGATCTTGCTGCCTTCGTGCTGCTCCAGCAGCTTGACTTCCTGCGGGTTGCGCATGAACTTGTTTGCCAGCCGCGCGATGCCTTCCGGGTAGGTTGCGGAGAACAGCATCGTCTGGCGATCCGTCGGGCATTGCTTCACCACGAACGCGATGTCGTCGTAGAAACCCATGTCCAGCATGCGGTCCGCTTCGTCCAGC
>JAKBDW010000297.1:0-5309 GCA_021834245.1 Pseudomonadota bacterium | reverse complement strand
GCAGCGGCAGCAGTTTCGCGACGCGGTAGGTCAGGGGTCGACTCGGCCTGATGGTGCTGACCATCGACAGCCTCGCCGCGCTGGCGCTGGTGCACTCGACCCTCGGCGGTGCCGTGCTGCAGGCAGGCACCGGCATGCTCGGCGGCATTGCGCAGATCGCCATCGTCGGCTGGATCCAGCGCCGCGTAGCCCCGGAGATGATGGGCCGCAGCATGAGCGTGCTGATGTTCACCTTCATGGGGCTGGGCCCGCTCTCCGCCGCCGTCGCCGGCAGCCTGCTGAAAGTCATCTCACTGCCAACACTGTTCGTCGACGCCGGCCTGCTGCTCACTGCCATCGGTCTGAGCAGCATGACCAGCCCGGCGCTGCGGAGCATCGGGGCGGCACGGGTGGAGGCGGTGCCAGCGGGTTGAGCTTGTCGCGCTCTGCCCCCCTCTCCCCGGCAGCGCCGGGGAGAGGGCTGGGGTGAGGGAGCTCTTGGCGACCTGCGGGACCAGCTCACAAGCCAGAGCTTTCGTCCTCCTGCGGAGGGCGAGTCGCTTCTCTCTCGCCCGTCCAAAAGATAAGTGGCCAAGTGAAATCGACACCCCACTTGGCACGCAGAGGCCCCGGGTAGAGCGGCGCGCACTGCCTTCGGTCTCACCCGCCCCGCAGCATGCTGAATTCACGGAACCACCTCGCGGGCAACGGCTGATCCAAATGCCAGACGACATTCATCGGCCGATCTCCCTCGATGCTTTCGAGTACTACTGGACCGCAAGCCAGATAAGGCTCGCCTTTACGTGTGCGAACGAAGAGCTGAAAGTGCCAACCGTTGTCTAGGCTCTCCACGTAACGACGCCCACTCGCATTGTCGGGCCCCGCACTGTTCTGCGTTTGCCAGTGAAAGCGCGTGGCGCTAATGGCGTAGTCACGATATGCAATTCGGTCGTGATAGCCGGCACTCTTGTCCAGAGTCACGAACAGCAATTCGGTATTGCGGTCTGATAGCGACAACCGACCTGCCTGAAATGGCGTACGCCGTGTCGCGCTGAGCCATCCCACCGCCGTGAGAATTTCGCGGATGTGATACCCGGCGTGCAAACACAAGGGAGTCCCTTCCAATCCAGGCAACGGCTTGAAGGACAAGCTGCTCCGGCTTTGCAATACGTCGGCCAGCTCGGCCATTTCCAGACTGATAGCTGGGTTTTGCGACACGCGCTCCAAGAATTCGACTGGCCCTCCCACCCGCGCGTGAGTGCCGTCGATTTGATAGGCCAGCATCTGTAACTCAGACGCAGCGCGTTCCAGCAGCTGCGCGTCCATACCTGCGGACACCCCCACCGCTCGCAACACGTCGAGCCGGCGCGGATCATCGACGTGGCACAGCTCACCAATCCGTCGACTGAAATAAGCATCTTCCGGGCCCGGCTCGGCAACCCTCAGACCTGCGTCGCGCTTGAGCTCGGTCCAACCGCTACGAGCGCCGCTGCGATAGACGTCACCGAGCTCCAAAGCTTGCTCACGCAAGAAATCTGCAAGTACTACATCGCTGCTACCGCGCAGCGCTGCGTAGGTTTGCAGTTCCGCGCGCAATCGCCGCCAGTTGTTCGACACCATGGCCTTCAATCCGCGCAGAACCTGCTCGCGCGTCTGTCGTTGCAGCTGAATGTGGCAACCGGGCGGCAACTGACTGAAGCCGTCCTCCACCCCGTTCAACACACCTTGCCGACTGAGCCCCGTCAACACCGACAGCAATCGGTCAAAACGGAATTCCACGCGATGTTGACCGACAAAATCCAAAATCAAACAACTCTCTTTCCCCGGCGCAAGGCGCAAGCCACGACCAATCTGCTGTTGGAAAAGCAATCCACTTTGCGTCGGACGTAACAGAAGCAAAGTATCGACTGACGGCAAGTCAACACCTTCGTTGTACAGATCAACCGTCACCAAAGCGCACAGCTCACCGCGCGCCAAACGCTGTGGTGCACGACGGCGCTCTTCCTCTGACGTGCTCCCCACAACACACGCGGCGGGCAAACCCGTCGCATTGAACCAGTCCGTCATGAACTGCGCGTGCGCGACAGACACGCAAAAAACCAATGCCTTTGAGCGAAGTGGGTCTGCCACTAGCCGCTGCCACTCATTCACGACTAGCCGCGCCCGCACATCGTTTCCGGTGACTAAGTTGTCCACTGCTACGCGTTCGCCGGGCCGATCCCACGGCACTTCCGAGAAGTCGGTGGCATCGTCGCATGCGTAGTACTCGAACGGTGCCAGCAACTGTAGATCCAGTGCGCGCCACAGCCGCATTTCTACCGCAGGGCTGCCGTCCGGCCGCGCATCGAAATAGTTGGCGATAGGCTTACCATCGCTGCGCTCAGGTGTGGCGGTTAAACCCAACAGTAAGTGCGGGCTAATGGCGGTAACGAACGCATCGAAGCGATTCGCTGCGAGACGATGACATTCATCAACGATGACCGTATGCCAATAGCTAGCACCCATCTGCTCGACCAGCTGCCGACTGGTAAGGCTGTCGATGGTCGCGAACAGATGGTCAAATTGCTCTGGCTGGCTACCGCCAGAGAGCAACTCCCCAAACTCGGGATCGCGCAGCACTGCGCGCCACGTTTGCAAGGCCTGACGCAAAATTTCTTCGCGGTGCGCGACAAATAGAAAGCGCGGCTGGCCGCCCTCGCTATGGCAGGTACGCCGATAGTCAAACGCGGCGACCATCGTTTTTCCTGTACCGGTAGCTGCGACGACCAAATTGCGCATGCGACCGTGCTCACGTTCGTTGGTGAGCTGTTCAAGCATCTCCAGCTGGTAATTCTTCGGCTGCAGATCGAAAAACATGGGCGCATCGTTATGCGCGGACCCCGATTCGCGCGCAAGAGCGGACACCAGTGCATGCCGATGCTCACTGTTCTCGGGGTCGTAGCGTTGGAATTCGTTGTCATCCCACAACGTTTCAAAATGCGCTTGGGATCGCGCAAAGACCGCCCGTTGACCACGCTCCGTGAGCTTGACTGTCCACTCCAAGCCTCCGGTCATCGCTGCGCCAGACAAATTGGCGCTTCCGATATACGCCGAACCAAAGCCACTGGCTCGATGAAACAGCCAAGCCTTGGCATGCAGTCGCGTACGCCTGCCATCGAGGGAAATTTTTATTTCGCAACCCGGTAGACGCGCCAACTCGTCGAGCGCCCTCACTTCGGTAGCGCCGGTATATGTAGTAGTGAGCACACGAATGCGGGTAGCGGTCCCTTCGCGCCCATCCAGCGCAGTAACCTGCCGCAACACATCAGCGATCTTGCGCACACCCGATACCGTGATAAAACTGACCAAAATATCCACGCGGTCGGCGGCGGTCAGCTCACTGCGTATCTCCTGCAATAGCGAAGGTGTGCCCTTGGCCGCCGTAAAAAGCCAAGGTATTGCTAGCCCAACTTCGGGCGCGTCCGGAAAGCGTTGATGCCTATCGACCGCTTTCAACAGACGCACGGGAGACGAAACCAAGTCCACGCTCTGCGCGAGTTCATTGCCTCCACGTTCAACTTGAACCCGCTGGCGCATGGTCACCAAAAGGGCATTGACCAGGTCCAACTGCCTAAGCAATTTTTCGCTGCTGTCTCCACCCATGTCCTCGAGTACATCAGTCAGCTGGCGTGTAACTGCGTCGGCGAGCACATCTGCGGCTCCGCCTGTCAACTCCTTGACCAACGATTGCTCGGGTAGCAGGCGCGCAAGCAACCCCTCCGTTACCAGCAAGTCGTACAAACCATCCTGAAGCGCCATGCGTTATCCCCTGCAACCTCTGCTCTATCCACTACCGCGCGCTGGCACCCATCGGACTTGGCTCGACAGGCCGGGGCAATTCTTGTGGCCATGCCATTAGTGATCATCAACGGCGCGAGAATTTCCGACCAATGCTTGAACACTACCTCACAACGGTAAGGGCTGGCCCCTTAGCAGTAGGCAGCCGTAACCCATGGATCATGCGATGTCCCAAGTCTGGATTGCAGACTCAACTGGCATACCTTTCCGACCACGAACCAAGCACAAAGGAGCTGCGACACTGTAACAACGATCAGCGGCCATGCGGCGATAGCCTGCAATCCCAATACCGCACGGCCCGGAAGCGGTTGACGAAGGTGCTGAGGTCGTCCCAGACCAGTAGTGAATTCGCCTCTTCCGGCGTGGCGGTCCGTAGGTCGAGAAATTCGTGAAAGGCCACATCGTCGATTGTCGGGCCATTGCTGCGTGCGTACAGCTCGGCGTAGAGCACGGGTACGCCAACCTGCTCGGCCACGAAATACTCGCGGCTGTCGCACGCGTCGCGAATCGCTTCTTTCAGTTCAGTCCCGCTACTGCCACGCAGCAGCAAGTGGCCTGGTTTGCTGATGTTGTCGGCGTCGCCGTACTGATAGACGAAGACGCTGTGCTGGACATCAGTCATTGGCCGCGTCCTCGTCCTCATCTTCATGGTCGAAGTCGTCGAGAAAGTAGATGGCGTCGCGCAGCTTGTCCGTCCACTGCTTCTTGGTCAGCACATAGCCCATGCGATTGACGAGGTGGAAACCCGGCGATGCGTACCAGTTGCCGTCGTCACCATCACCGGACTCGAGAATCGCCCAGACATTGTTCACCGGTCGATCCTTTACGTCTTCAAACTCGAACAGTTCACCGCTGGACTTTTGGATAACACCCCAGTCATCCCAGAACTCGTCTTCGCTGATGTAGTTTGCGTCCATCTTCTCCCCGGCCTACGGCAAGCGTGCTCGTACAGCACCGTGAGGGAGGCTCAAACGCCGCGCGCTCACCGCTTGAGACTCTGCCGAGAATTGGAGCAACCGAGACGCGGAACAAGGCAATCCCGCGCCTCCCTAACCCCGCCGTCTGCACCTTTCGGCGGCCGCACAGGCTGGCGAGCAGGTGCCGGGGGTTTTCCATGATGTGCGTTCTCGATCTGGGATAATCTGCGGCCAGTCTGTCCGCTTTGTTTCCCTTTTTCACGCGCGCGGCGGCGGATGCAGGCGGACAAGGGTGGAGCGTGGCGGTTTGACATTTAATCCAAAAGCTCATCAGAAATGAGCATTTTTGTGGAATATCGAACTTGAACCAGCTGTTTGATTTGCTCTTGGTTTGGCGTTTCTATAATTTGCTCATCATGAGTGAACATAAGCAGACAAAGTTGAGCCACTTGCTGGGCAGGTTGGGCGACGGCTGGCTGGTGTCGACACGCTGGCTTGTCGCGCAGGGCTATTCGCGCAGCTTGCTGGCACGTTATGTGGCCAGCGGCTGGCTGGACTCGCCAGCGCATGGCGTGT
>JAKBDW010000335.1:0-5338 GCA_021834245.1 Pseudomonadota bacterium | reverse complement strand
TTGCTGGCCATCCCGCCAGCGCTCGAACCTGAACGGCAGCAGCGAGTAATCTGCATTGCAAGACGGCGTGGAATAGAACTCCGGAGACTGGAAGTTCGTGTCTGCCATCCGCTACGCCTCTTCCAGACGGCTCTTGCAGGAGGAATCCAAAAAGTAGTTCCAAAACTCCAGCGTGATCTGCCGTGCATCCTGGGCATACTGGATTTTAACTGTAAGGGAAACCTTGGCTCGGTTGTTTGGAAGCGGAGCCACATGCACGTCACAGTAGGAACGATAGGCATCCCTACTGTCAGACAGCGACTTGCGAGTATATATGTCGTTGTCGATTTCACGGACGAACATGGCTACCGTCCGGAAATGTTCAGCGGATCATCCTTAAACGATTGCTCGGCATCAGGAATACGGGTTTCGTTGGAAACCAGCCCTTTCCCCAAAGATGCCTTGGCATCGAAGAACGCTTTCTTAAGAAGGGTGTCGCGGATCCCCGAGGTCTCTTCCAAAACCTGCTGCCTTACGGACTGGTCCAGCAGGTTATTCAGGAACTGTCCGCAAACCTTTTTTAACTCGTCCACCGAGTCACCCGAATGGAGCCTGAACTCCACTTCGACCATGGAAGTACGCTTCGCAAGGTACAGGTAGCACTGGTCCGTAAACCAATACGCCGTCTTAAATATCGAGGTGAGTGTGTAAAGGTCAGGGTCTACGCATACTCGTGCATAGGTCCCCAACTCATCCGAACCAATGACGAATTCCGACAGGCTCGTCACCTGCTCGATTCTCGTCAGTAGCTGCTCGAATAGTGCGAATAATGTGACGAATGGGATTCGTGCGATGAATGCGAGTAATGATCTGCAATCACTTCTCTGCCACCGAGGGACGGTGTAAGAACCATCGCACCTTGCGTCTGTGCAACGGCAGGTGCTGTTATGGCTGCCTGCGCCTCTTTCGAGGGAAGTGCGACTGCTGAGAGACCTGCGACCAGAGCTGCGCCGACAAACACCTTGCCGGCCTTTTCGAGCTTCGTTATTGCCCGTTTCATGCCCTTATTCAGTTTTGGTAGCATCAACATGGCTAGCACGTCCTTGGTTAGACTGGTTGAGTAGGCTCTTATTTGCCATAGTAGTCCTAAGTAGCACTAAAAGAAAACTACTTGTTCTTTTGCGCACAGGAGTGGTCATACAAGCCGGTCAAACTGACAGTTTGCGCATCGCGATCTCAGCCAGCGGGGTAAATGGAATTTACCGACAAAACAGGCACCTATAGCAATTCGAGTCAATCTAAGACGGTGGACCGTGAATTGATGGCTTGCTCGCCCTTGCTTTGCCGGCGTGCGTTTGTGCGAGGCAATGGCCAGTACAGCTAATCGGGGCAACAGACGTTCGAGGCGCTACCTGTGTATCCGTCTGCTTACGTGTTTGTCATCGGCCATTGGCCTATCGATGGTCGGCTGACGGGTTAGACCGAGAACGCGACGGTTTGGAACAAATTTGACAGGTTGTCGGCCATTGCAGCCGGTCGCTTGTCCGGGCATCCAGGTCAGCAATCTGACGGATAGCTGCCGTTCGGTTGCAACACAATTGGGTGTTTGCGAGAGCCGGATATCGCAAATAAATCACTCTCTGAAATCTTCCGCGCTCCGGCGATCCTCGTTAGAGCCGCCGGGTGCGGTCAGACCCTCCACTTGATCGAGGAACGCGCCAAGCTGACCGTGCTTCCCGGCGCCCTCCGAGTGCCATTCGTCCATCGGCCGGACCGTCGCCAATTTCCGAGCGTCCTGTGACAGCTCTTCTAGCTTGCCGTCGGTCATATCGCGCTTACGCAGGTAATACTGTCCCCAGCGACTAAAGGTTAGAATCCACATCGAGACCACTAGGGCATTGTCCCATCGGGTCCAGTCGGATGTGCTGGCCAGAGGCTGTTGTATGACTCGCCTCTGCCGCTTCAGGATCGTCTGCATCAACCTAACGCTTGCCTGCTGTTGCTCACGAGTACTAGAGGCTAAGAGATACGCAGTGATCTTGGTCATCCGGCCCTCACGTGTTAGATCAAACGGCGGCGGCTGGCGCTTAAGTGCCGGCTCCAGCAACGCAGCAAGCTCCTGAACCCAGATCTCGCACGCATCATCGAAGTTGGCGCGGCCATTCTCCAACAACGGAACGATCACATCTTGGAACAGCCATGGCTCAGTCCAGGGCAGCTGCTGCATATGACCGCGCAAAGCATCAACCAGGCGCTTCAACTCGTCCGCGGGGATCGTCGCCGGTAGTGTCTCGTGCAGCGCCGCGACTAAGCCTTGGTAGATTTCAGCCTTCCCCGGATTCCCCGCCGCGTGATTTGCCATCCAGCCCAAAGCGCGCACCCGCTCCGGGTAGGAAAATGCGGTCACCAGCTGCAGCACTGTGGCGAGCCCTCCTGGCTTTTTCAGGTGCATCTCAATCGCATTCAGTCCCATCCATTGCAGCAGACCATTGCCGCTGCGAATGAGCTGGTCCCGCTGCTTCTCGCTGATGCCGAACTGCAGCGACAGCGCAATCTCACTGACAATCTGGCTCAATAAGGATAACCGCATGGCGTCCGAAGCTTGGGGTTCCAACGGCACATCGACCACCCGGTCTTCGGCAATTGCCAGCAGAGTGTCTGGGGCATACCACCACAGAAACTTGATGGTGAAGTACTCCGGCCAAGTCAGGGCTGCGTATTTTGTCGCATGAAACAACTGATCCGGGTGAAATGAGCTGTGTAGCAGGGTTTCGAGCGGTTCGCGAAAGAACCGGGGGGCCGTTACGGCCAATTCCTGGTCAATCTCATCATACGCACGGTTGAATGATATCTTGAGGAACCGCGCCAGAAATCCCAGAAAGCCATGCTCGGATTCGAGCTCGGGAAAGTGGTGGTCTCCGAAACGTGAATGCGCGAGCATCTCGCCGAGCACCTCCCAAGTCGGCGTGAAGTCCGAGAAGTCGCCCGCCTTCTGGTCCAGGCAATTGCGCAGGCCTGCCGTCTCGGGCAGTGCGAGCGCGTCATCCTTGAGCAGATTCAGCGCCGCCATCCGCTCCTTCAACTGATCGCCGCTCAAACCTTTTAGCGACGGCTCGCCACTCCATACGCTCAGCACGTCCCCTGCCTGGGCCTGCTCGAGGAAGCGTAGCGGCTCGTAGCGTCGCGGCGTCAGCGTCGGCGACACCGTGGAGTCGAAGAGAAGCCGCATGGAAGGATTCCCGGTGTCGCTTTCACGTTGCGCGGCGTTCGCCTCCTGCAGCAGTCCGGACATGTATTGCGTTACTTTGAGCAGTATATCCGGAGGGATCGGGGTGACCAGCAAAGGGTAGTTTTCGGCGGCTTTCTGAAACGAGTTGGACAGGTTGAAACCTGCGACCGGTAGTCCGTCCGACCCCATGATCAGAATGTAGCGATCATGCAGCCGGCCGTCCTTCAGGCCAAAAATGCGTAGCTTGATGCGTCTCAGCAGGTAGCGGTTCTGCTCACAGTTCGCCACTAGGTTGTTAATCCGGTCCGGGGTGGCTTCGCCTTCCTTGGGTGGTTTGGCTGGGGATATGAAGTGATCAGGCAGTAGCCTTTCCTTGAGGCCATTGATGTGCAGCTTGATGCGTTTCAGAACACGTCGAAGATACTCACAGCTCGCCGCAAGAATGTTAACCTGAGCAGGAACTAGCTTGTCAGATTCGCCCGCTGCAGTTTTGTCTTCTTTGGATGGTTTGGGTAGGGAAGTAAAGACAACATAGTCGGCCTTCGGTACTGCATAGAGCAGCACCAGACCCAAGCCAGCGGCCTCGAAATAGGGATCGAAAATGGTCAATTGGTGCTGCTGGTACTTTGCCATCAGCGCTCTGAACCACTCAACGAATTGCAGGCGTCCCTCTGGGTCGCCCTGAGTCCAACGCAGGAAGAACCGCCCCTCCGACTTTGGCGGATGGAGCCGTGCAAAAAGGGACTTAAGATCGCGGTTGGCCGGAACCCAAGGGTCCGCATCACGCCCGCCGATGCGGTTGGCGAATCCCAGATTGCCCCGATTCATCGTCAGAGCTGCTCTGACCCGCGTCGACGCGGATGGTCGGGTGGTTTTTTTCAGCCAGTCGAACTTGAGCGGATTGGCCCCGTTGCCTATCGCATGACCTTGAATATTGATTTCTCGTATATACCCAATCCGCCACCGGCAACACAGCGTGCCATCCTGTGGATGACCGTCACGGAATCCGAAGATCTCCAGTTCCGAGCTGTCGGTCCTGGCGCGCAGCTGGTCGCCCAGCGCAAACGTACACTCGAACACGCCATCCGCATGACGTTTCGCTGTGGTGAGGCCCGAGTAAATGATCTGGCTGTCGTTTTCGATGGTCAGGCGGAACTGGAAGCCGCTATAGTGTGGTACTTGCATCGGGTTAAATCGGGCGACCAGGGCGTGCGGGGTGTCGGTCCAGTTCACACTTAGCAAGCGCCGTTCCTGCTCATCCAGTGCCGGAAAGACCAGCAGTTCAAGGTCGCCGAAGCGGGCGGTATCAGCGCCACCGAAGTCCAGACCTGTTTCCGCGTTAAGCTGATCGATCACCGATGCGGTCAAGTTGACATCGTAGTCCTGCCCCACGCGGAACAACTCTGTCTTATTGGTCGGGGTAATCGAAGCGCTGAAGGCCCCAGCTCCACCGTGCGGACTGAGAAGCGAGCGGTGATCATGCGCATCGCGGTTAAGTAGATAGGCAACGGGACGGTAAGCCAGGTCATCGGCGGAAAGCGCAGTCGCGCCAAAGCGCGCTTTCAACGGATCCGAAAGTCCAAGCCTCAGTTCTTCACTGATGGCCGAGACTGTCCGGCCGGTGGTCAATTGCCGTAGGAGCTCCGCGCAATGGACACTTGTGATGTACAGGTTAAGCCGGATAACCTGTGCTTGGACTTGCCCGAAAACATGGAAGTTTTCATCGTCACTGGCAGACCAGCAGTTATTGGAATGGCTGTAGGGCAGCAGTCGACCATAGACTACACGATTTTCGGTCAGTTGGTCTGACTTGATCTGTAAGATCCACAACTGCAGCGCGCAGTGGCGGGCATCCTTCGAGAGCAGCCGCGCGAGCCGACCATCGCTGAGT
The DNA here is from genome assembly GCA_021834245.1 of Pseudomonadota bacterium. Lineage (GTDB taxonomy): Bacteria > Pseudomonadota > Gammaproteobacteria > Acidiferrobacterales > UBA6901 > JAJXUF01. Next base: position 239 of record JAKBDW010000335.1, on the reverse strand, counting down.
AGGTCATCCAGTACTGGAGCCACCGATTCCTTATTAAGGAGCATCTTTTCACATTATTATGCTAGCGCCGATATTAATGCGAATTCTCGGCATTCTGGCTGTTGTATTGCTGCAGGTCAAATGGATAGCCCGGTTTACATTGATTTCGCGATCACCGAAATTTCGTCGGCGATTGTTGCCAGAGACTTGCCACTGCAGTCCACGATTTCGTCTTGGAGCTGCAAAAAAAAGTCGCTATC
>JAKBDW010000512.1:0-5340 GCA_021834245.1 Pseudomonadota bacterium | reverse complement strand
GCGAATACAGCTTGTCGATGCAAAATTCGGCACGATGCGTGTTGCCGGAAAGATCGACCAGCAGGTTTCGCAGCAATCGATCCACCAGCCACGGCTGCAGATTTTCCTCGCCAGGTTTCAACTGCTCGGTCATTTGCTGGAACGCGATCTCCAGCTCGTACAGGCTATCGTGGCGTGCTTCATCCACACGCGGGGCCTGGCTGGTAGGGCCGATGAACATGCCGGAGAAGAGATAGGACAGGGCGGGGTGGTGCTGCCAATACGTGATCAGGCTCATCAGCACATCCGGCCGCCGCAGGCAGGGCGAGTCTGCCGGAGTCGCTGCGCCTATGGTGACGTGGTTGCCGCCGCCTGTGCCGGAATGGCGTCCATCGAGCATGAATTTTTCCGTGCCGAGTCTTGTCAGGCGCGCTTCCTCGTAGATCGTTTGCGTATTCTCCACCAGCTGAGCCCAGGTGCTGGAAGGATGAATGTTCACTTCGATCACGCCGGGGTCGGGCGTGATACGGAATTCTTTCAGCTTGGGATCTGACGGTGGTGTGTAACCTTCCAGCCGCAATGGCAACTTCAATGCCGTGGCACAGGCTTCTATTGCAGCAATCAGCGACACGAAATCTTCCAGCAAAGGCACAGGCGGCAAAAACACGCACAGCACACCCGCACGCACTTCTGCGCACAAGGCGGTGTGGATGATCTCTCGCGGATCGTAACCCTCTTCAATTGAACTGGCCGAGGCGTGCGGCTTTTTCTGCGCCGGTCTTGCATCGGGAGCTTCGTCGGTAGCATCGAACGGATCGCGACCGAACTCTTCCTCCCTGTCTGCGGGAGCAACCCAGGGCAGCGAGGCAAGCGGCAGACGCAAGCCCAGCGGCGAATCGCCCGCGATCAGATACAAATGTTCGCGACGCAAAGGCCAGGGACTGGAGCGAAAGCCTGTCGCGAGCTCAGCTTTGGGTGTGTTCTTCTTAACCTCGGGCAGCACTGCCTTGAGAGGAAGAACATAACCCACGGGCTCGCCGAGGCCGCGCTCGATCATTTTTGCAAGCCTACGACGTTCATCGCTCTTTTTCAGATCGGAATGGAGAGGGTCGAAGTTTGCTGGCCACTTCTGTTCCTGATCGATGGCCTGTATTACGTCTTCGTACGCAGGTATCACGAAGCGTTGGCTCAACCCAAGCTCCAGAGTGAGACGCTGAATGAAGCGCAGCGCATCCTCGGTCATATGGCTGCCGCGCCCGTCCGAAGTGACCAGCAAGGATCGGTCGCGCCACAGCGGCTTGCCGTCCGTGCGCCAATAGCATCCCAGCGCCCAGCGCGGCAGCGGTTCGCCTGGATACCATTTTCCCTGGCCGAAATGCAGCAGGGCGCCCTGCGCAAAGTGTCCTTGCAGGCGCGTGAGCAGTTCGCCCGCGAGCTCGCGCTTCTTGTCCGACAGGGCAGTGAAATTCCACTCCGGGCCGTCCATGTCGTCGATGGACACGAATGTCGGTTCCCCGCCCATGGTGAGGCGCACGTCATGCTTCAACAGCTCGGCATCGACCTGATGCCCGAGGTCGAGTATCGCCTGCCATTGCGCTTCGGTATAAGGTTGCGTCACGCGCGGATCCTCGTGGATACGCGTCACTTGCATCGAAAAATCAAAATGCGTCTCGCACACCTCGGTGACGCCGATCACCGGTGCGGCCGAAGCGGGCATTGCCGTGCATGCAAGCGGAATATGGCCTTCGCCCGCTAGCAAGCCGGACGTCGGATCCAGTCCGATCCAACCGGCCCCCGGAACATAGACTTCAGTCCACGCATGAAGATCGGTGAAGTCATGGTCGGTTCCGGAAGGACCGTCGAGTGCCTTCACATCCGCTTTCAGCTGGATCAGGTAACCCGAGGCAAAGCGCGCGGCAAGGCCCAGGTGGCGCAGTGCCTGAACCAGCAGCCAGGCCGAGTCCCGGCAAGAACCTCGTTTCAGTTCCAGCGTTTGTTCGGGTGTTTGCACACCAGGCTCCAGTCGTACGATATAACCCACTTCATCCGTGATGCGCCGGTTGATGGCCACCAGCATGTCGATGGTGCGCAGCGACTTGCCGAGCAACTCCTTCTTCGTACGGTCGAGCCAAGCTGCCAGTAATGAAGAGGCAGGATCGGTTTCAAGATACGGGCCGAGCTCGCGCCTCAATCCGTCCGGATACTCGAAAGGAAAACTCTCGGCAAACTCGTCGATGAAAAAATCGAAAGGATTGATGACCGTCATGTCCGCTACAAGATCGACCGTGATCTTCAACGATTCGGCTTTCTCCGGGAACACCAGCCGTGCGACCCAATTGCCGTAAGGATCCTGCTGCCAGTTCAGGAAATGTCCGGCAGGTTCGATATTGAGAGAGTAGCCGAGTACCGGGGTACGGCAGTGTGCGGCAGGGCGCAGCCTGACCTCGTGAGGCCAGAGATTGACTGCATGGTCAAAGCTGTAGTTCGTCTGGTGGTTTAGCGCAACGCGAATGGTCATCGAAATTCTTTCAGGATGGGCTGCGTTAGTGTGATGGATATCCCTTCCGTATAAGCACGAAGCACGCCAAGGCGATTCCGTGGCCCATCCATGCTACTGGTTGATATGCATGAGAAGCACGCACATTTTCAGGGCGCAACATCATTTGTTGGTGCATCCCTCATCGTTGGAAGCTGAGTCTTCTCTGTCTCCCCAAGGTTATCTGTCAATTTCTTTTTTCGCATCAGCGAACCGCCGGAGCGAATTTTCTGAAAGCTCATAAGGAATAGGCGGAGGTCTATATCTTTTGGCATATACCGTGCAATGTATGTTGCTGATAGTCTCCGGCGCGCAAGTTTTGTTGAATATGTCGCTGATTGCACTTGTTCATCTTGAAGAAGTTGTACAAGCGCAAACACGATTACAGCAAATCGTGGCGAATTCTTTTACCAACCAGCTGAATATTGAACGGAGACGGAGTGATGGTGATATACATCAGGGCATGTGCAGTGGCATTGATCTGTTGTTTGGTGGTTTCCCCTGTATTTGCAGATTATGAATCCTTGAATTCATCGCTCACCTTTAGTGGTGGATACTCCAAAGCAAAAAATGCGTGCGATTCGCCCTGGGTCACCGTCGCGATGGGGGCGGGCAGTACCTGCAGGGAAACCCACACGGCTTTACGCCTGGCCTACAACTATCGATTTACCCCGATTTGGGGCTTTGAGGCGAGCTATGGAGATTTGGGAAATGCGACAGGAGAAGGGATATCTACCGTCCCTGCGACCAGCGGGTCACTCGCTACCTGGTCAACGAAGGCGATGGGTTGGGCATTTGCCGGAACGGCGACAGTTCCAATCACGGGTGCATTTTCTTTCTTCGGCAAAGTTGGGACCATTCGCGCTGAATTCAGCGAAAGCTATCACGCGAATTCAAGTACAACCGGCGCAGTCATGCAAGGTATCTCAATCAATGGCGCGCCCATCAGCAGGCAGATAAAGAACGCGGTGACGTACGGGGCCGGCGTTCAATATGAACTGAGCAAGGATTTTGCCATCCGCGCCCAGTATGAAAGTTTCGGTTCATACGACATATACAGTGCGTACGGGGTTTCCAATCCGCCCCGCATAAGCCTTTCGCTGATCTCTGCAGGTATCGTTCTAAAATTCTGACTCGGGAAGATTAACAAAAATGACAGGCACTTGAATCAAGTGCCTGTCATTTTTCTGCGATTCAAAGCCCGGGCTTCCCGCTTGCCGCCTCACCTCTTCAGCGCGAATGCGGCTGATTTACGTCCGTTGATCACGCCTGCACCGGCAATGAATACGGAAGCATCTTTCACACAGGAACCTCACCGGCTAGTAAGAGGGCCCACCCGGAGGAACTGACGCATTGCTTGGCGGCGTGGCCGGACCTTGTGGCGGAGTTGCAGGGATCATTTTCCAGCCGGTGGGGCAGCTTGGAACATATGGATAATAGCTGTTGCTAGCCTGACAGTAATACCAGCTCTGGGATGGCGGTTGCACGAGCGTGCCGGACTCCGAGAGCTGCGGTACAGCCATGACCGATGGAACGTAGGGATTCGGATAAGGGTAGATCGGTGCAGGATAGAAATACCATGTGTCGGCAGCTATCCACCACCAGCCGAATACGCCATCGTGATCAACATGTCGCCAGCCTCCTTCCCGCCAGACGGAAAGATTACGATCATCAAAATGGCGGATATCGCGTTCGCCTTCCCAGCGGCTTCGGCCGAAATGCATGCCATGATGTCCTTCCCCTAAACCTTCAGCACGTCCCTGACCGAAGCCTTCAGCATGCCCTTGGCCAAAACCTTCACCACGGCCCTGTCCGAAGCCCACGCCATAACCCTCGCCGAAACCTCCACCGCGGCCTCCTCCAAAATGCCCTTCTGCAAAAGCCGGCAAAACAGTGGATAGAACAGCGGCAAGCAACATTGCGGTTGCGTGTTTATTCATAGAGTCCTCCTTCCGAATATTTCGTGCGGCAAAGACTTTCGATTCCTTAGCCTTGACACATGATGTCCTGACTCTCTCCAGATCCAACACGCTATTAAGACCCTCGCTCTTCTGATTAAGTTCTGAGCCGCGAATGCAGGGCTATCCCCTTGCGACGTCCCGATTATTGGCAGGTCGTAGGCAGATCCTGTCCGGGCCTCGCTAATCAGCTTTTTTATCCGAACAATCAAGGTCGCCCTGACTGGCCTTAGCGGAAAAGAACTCAGGATCAGGCATTTCAATTTTTCGCGGCAACAAGAATTACCGACAGAATTGACAGCAGAACGTTCGTTCTGTATCGTTGCCAGTACTTGGATCGTACCCATGCAGCGCCCTGAATGCATGGCAAGTAAGCGGTCCTGACCCGACTGAATCATTCGAAATTGAATTCGATTATTCTGAGATGTGATTGATCTGATTAGTGTTTTATTTGAGGAGACTTAGATGTCAGAGGTAAAGAAGGTTAAATTGACGCCGGACGAGATTCGCACAGCCAGAGATGCGGCGGCGGCAGAAAAGACATTGACCCTCGCCAATAAATCCATGCTCGCCGCCAATCAGGCAGCAGCGGAAGCCAAGCAGATACTGGAAGCAAAACAAGTCATCGCTGCACAAAAAGAGGAGTCTGCACATCAGGCGCGAGCCGCTTATGAAGCGGCTGTCGAAAATCGATTCATAGCAGAGCACGCGATGCGTGCCGCCCAGGAAGCCGGTGAAAAGGCGCGTGCGGATGCGGAGGCGGCCAGGGTCGCCCGGATTCTTGCGGCACAAGAGGCTGCAGTTGCAAAAGAGTTGGCTAAAGAACAAGCAAGACAGCGCGCACAGGAAGCGGCCGCGGAAAAATTG
>JAKBDW010000482.1:0-21531 GCA_021834245.1 Pseudomonadota bacterium | reverse complement strand
TCGAGGCTCCCGATATCGAGACAGCCACAAAAGTCTCGACGCTCATTCGCACCTATGGGCGATCACATTCCGAAGTCTGGGCGGCCACCGAGTGGGGCCTATATAAGCAAATGCTTCACGATCTGCCACATGTGGCGTGATGCGATTTAAGGAATAAACTGGGTTAGTAATGGCGTCTTTACGTTAACCGTCGGCGTATGCCGTTGGGGGTGTTTTTGTGCGGGCCAAGCCTGCCTAATTGTTTTAAATAATAATTATAAAGATCGTGTTTTTAAACTTATGCTACAGGAGGCCTGATTCATGATTGCAAGACAATTGGTATCCACCAAATCAACCACTGCCCGAGCTCTCGCCCTGGCATTCGCGTTTGCCGGCGCAGTTGGTCTATCGGGCCGCGCAATGGCCTCTAACGACTTCCATGGAGCCATGCCGACGAAGTCGAGTTACGGAGCAATATTCCAGATCGATGACGGCGGGAACGGGGCTATCAAGAAGACTCTAAACAACATTGAGAATCTTCTTCATGATCCGCGTCTCAAAGGCAAGGTTAAAATCGAGTTGATTGCAAACAGCAAGGGTTATGCTGTGTACGTCAAGAACAACGGATTCGAGCAAAAGCTGCGCGCATTGCAGAAGCAGGGCGTGATTCTTGCGCAATGCAACAATACATTGCATGAACTGCATGTCGATCGTAAGGATCTATATCCGTTTGTCAGCATCGTGCCGTCGGGTATGGGAGAGATTACGCTGCGGGAGTCCGAGGGCTGGGCTTATATACACCCATCGGCGCCGGCGCCGGATTCTTTCTAGCACAATCCTGATTATCCGCACCCGCTGTCTCGCGGCGGGTGCGGCTATCACCGTTCAGCAAAATTCACAGCTGTCGCTGGAACGTGGCAGCCAATCCCCTCAAGCAATCCGATGTATCGCCAAATTCTCGCGTCAATCCTTTGCGTTCCCCGGGCCAGAGCAGGGAATCATCCGACTGCATTCCAGGTTGGTCCGCAGTCTTGCGCAAATCAGTCGTCAAATGGATGTGACCACTGACTTACGGATTTTCTGATGGAGGTTTTCAGTGTATGCGATTGAGACGCCCCTCAATTTCGGCCTCGGCGGCGAGCCAGTCTGTGACAGGATCGCCATTGGTAAATCCTCGACGTTCCGCGCGGTAGTATGCCGCTTCCGCAATCATGCGGCGGCGATCGTCCGCGGAGATGGTTTGCGGGGGACGGGTGACTGAGGTTGTCCGATCAGTCGAAGTGACTTTCGCTTTTGCCATTGCAGTTTTCTCCTTCAGGCTAAATCTGTGGGTCCCGCTGGGTATAGTGGGCGGGGTAGAATTCGCCCAGCGTAGGATCAGCTTTCCCTGCCGCGGCACATGGCCGTCGTTGCCCTTTCACTGCTTTCGACAGACAAAGAATATTTCCTATCCAGCGTCTCGAAAAAAAACATAAGGAACGAAGCTGATGATCCTAGCAAGAAATCAGTTTCTCAGCGGAGGCGTGCCGGGTGGCAATCGCATCGCGCGCTCATTTTTTGACTTGGATCATAGCGTTGGACACCATAGCGCCGTAGGATCAGATGTGCAATAGGTGTGAACGATTGACCGAGTGTCGACCGTCATGACAGCAACTGTTGGATATGGAGGGCTGATTATGGCTGAGCAGGCACGTAAGGAGACTTCTGTCACCCCAAAGAGTCAGGAGATCAGCAAGGCGGTACCGGCGCATGTGCTGAGTCCTCTTGCCGAGATGGAGCGCATGTTTGAAGGATTCTTCCCGCACGGTTGGCTGCGGCCGTTTCGCTGGGAATATCCGTTGGCGCAGGAATTTGAGACGGTGTTTCCGCGTATTGACATTATCGACCGCGATGACAACATCGTAGTGCGCGCCGAAGTTCCAGGTGTCGACAAGAAAGACCTGGACATCTCGGTGAGCGATAACAGCGTCACCATCCGTGGTTCCGTGCGGCGCGAGGAAAAAGAGGAAAAGGGCAATTATTATCGCTGCGAGATTGCACGCGGCGCGTTCTCGCGCACACTTCCGCTTCCAGCGGAGGTGGACGGGGCCAAGGCGAAGGCGTCGTTCAAGGACGGCGTCCTCGAGCTAGCTGTCCCCAAGATCGAAAAATCGAAACGGCACAGCGTCAGGCTCGACTAGACGCGACAGTCAAAGTCCGCTGGGTTGGAGCGCGCGGCTATTTGATCTGCTCCATGATTTGCTGCAATACCATCTCCTCGGGCGCACCGCGCATGAGGACGGGCGTGCCATCAGCAAGGCGAAATACCATTGTGGGCACTAGCCGGCGTCCGCTGCGCAGCAGTAATTTTTCGTTTGCGCGTATGTTTCTCACTATTTCTCGGCGTGGGAGAGGGTCTTCTGTGATCTGCCCGAATCCGTTTGCCCGGCTGAAACCTGTTTCATTCGTTCGCAGCGCAGCCGCCGGGTCCTTGGCTTCGAGGATCGATGCTGCTTTCCCAAGACTCGTGGTCATGAGATAGCCAAGCGGCAGCCAGCGCAGCTGCACTTTGTTTTGTTCGACCCAAGGGCGAAACTCATGGTAAAGCTTGTCGCAATAAGGGCAGTTGGGATCAAAAAATATGTAAATAATGTGCGGGCTTTTGCCTTCGCCAACCCACGCGGCCTTGCCGGCGTCGGCCAAGATTGAGGAGGCGATCTTCTGATTGGCCTGCGCTGGCGCATCGACGTTGCGGCTGCTCGCGTGGCCTGCTGGGCTCAATCCGTAGGCGAAAATGAGTAAACCTAAAACAGGCAGCCAGGCAGGCAAACCTCGACGGATACGCATTTTGTTCATAATCTAGTGTTTTCCATAGAGAAATTAGTGTTATTTGGGCTTTGGCTCGGTTCTCCTGCCGTTTGGCAGGATTTTTGCTCGGAATCCCAATACTCGCATTGCATTGTCTATCCTTAAGATAGCTTGAGTATTGTGGGAGGTGTGATCATGACATTCCAAACCATCAGAATTGATTTGCCGCGTTACGAATGCTTTGCGGTCGCCGCCATGTTTGTGGCCCGCTGCGCAGGCATCAGCGTCCAGCATGTTCTGCGGTCCCTGCGCCCGAAAGTCGGTTTTCGCTGAGCCGCCACCCATCGTCCCGTAGTATTGACGCGCCAGCTGGCTGGAATCTTCCGCTAAACGCTAAGCGGATGATTTTCTCATTGGTTCAAATCACGCCATCTTCGCCGGCAGCGGGTTAGGGTAGCAGTCATTTTCTACGGGCGTTTGCAGTCCCTGCAGGACGCCAGCAGCAGCGCGCCAACCGCAAAGCTTGCTCCTCCGGCCTAAGGATGTTCCCGCTGGACAGCAGATCTCGAAATTGCCGCCGCCAGCTGCTTCCTTTCTATTATTCAGCCAAATTAAACCCGCCCCAGGTGACGTTGTTATTTGTGCCGATCACGTTTGATTTTGCTGCTATCTAGTGGGCATCCGCTGCGAAAGAGCTTCTCCGTGCAATTGCGTACATGCGCTCTTGAGGCTTCGTTTCATTCAAATCATCCTGATAAGTCAATACCTTGACCTCGTCAGGTAAAAAAACGATCATACGCCGCTTGAATTTACCGGGTAGCCGGATCGAGGGTCCGCTTCGGTTCGGCAGTTCAGCTTATCTACAAAGTCCGGACAGCCCATCCTTTCTTTAAATATTGACGAGAAGTCTTTCTCCGACGCCAGGGAGATTCATGAAAGCCGCTGACAAGAAACGCCTGCTTCGCGAAATGATCTTTTACCGCCGCTTCGAAGAACGCTGTTTCGAGGCGTACATGGAACACAAGATCGGCGGGTTCCTGCATCTTTATTCCGGTCAAGAAGCCGTGGCCACCGGAGTTTTGGAAATGGCCAAGTGCGGGCACGATTACGTCATTACCGGATATCGTGATCATGTTCATGCCATCAAGACCGGCGCGCCGGCGCGCGAGGTCATGGCTGAGCTTTACGGCAAAGAAACCGGTTCATCGCGCGGGCGTGGCGGTTCCATGCATATCTTCGACCCGAGCGTGAATTTTATGGGCGGCTATGCGCTTGTGGGCCAACCATTCCCGCTTGCTGCCGGACTGGCGCTCGCTTGTAAGCATAAGGGCGCCGACCAGATTGCCATCTGCTTCCTCGGCGATGGCGCGAACAATCAGGGCACTTTCCACGAGACCATGAATATGGCTTCGGTATGGCATTTGCCGGTGCTGTTTGTGTGCGAAAACAACAAATACGCCATTGGTACGCGCATTGATCGGTCAACTGCCGTGGTCGACCAGTACAAACGCGTATGCGGATACAATATTCCATCAAGCCAACACGACGGTCAGGATATTGAGACGGTGATGGAAGCGGCCAAAACCGCGATCGATCATGTCCGCTCGGGAAAGGGACCGTACTTCATAGAATTCCTCACATACCGCCTGCGCGGTCACTCCATGTCCGATAAGACCGCCGCTTACCGCAGCAAGGAAGAAGAAGCTGAATGGAGCAAGCGCGATCCCATCAGGCTCTACTCCGATAAGCTCATCAAGGCCGGGGTAGTAACGGAGGCGGAAATCAAGTCCATGGAGGACAGCGTTTTGAACGAGATCGAAAGCGACGTCATCAAATTCGCCGAGGAAAGTGTGGACCCGCGGGTCGAGGATCTCAACAAGTATGTCCTGGACGACAATCCTGATCCGCGCTGGATCGGGCCTTTGCCGAACGCCTAACAAAGCAAGCCGTCGGGCACTACATACATTTTTAAAGATTAAAGCACAGAAGGACTAATACATGGCCGAGCTGTCTTATTGGGAAGCGATCCGCCGCGCTCACGACGAAGAACTTGCCAATGACCCAATGGTCATCGCCATGGGCGAGGACATCGGTGTTGTTGGCGGAACGTACAAAGCCACGTCCGGACTGTACGAGAAGTACGGTGAGAATCGCATTATCGATACGCCAATTTCGGAGAACTCCTATACCGGCATCGGTATCGGTGCTTCCATGGCCGGAATGCGGCCAATCATCGAGATCATGTCGATCAACTTTGCGCTGCTTGCGCTTGATACGCTGATCAATGCGGCGGCCAAGATCCGCTATATGTCGGGCGGTCGCGTGGCCTGTCCAATTGTGATGCGCACACCTGGCGGCACGGCGCACCAGCTGGCGGCGCAGCACTCGGCGCGGCTTGCGCGACTTTTCATGAGCACGTCGGGCTTACGCGTCGTCACGCCGCGTGGGCCGATGGAAGCTTGTGGCATGCTGAAATCGGCTGTGCGCTGCAATGATCCGGTGATCTTCATCGAGCACGAGCGCATGTACAACATGAAGGAGACGGTACCGGACAAAGAGTACTTCCGTCCTTTGGAGGGTGCCGAGGTCGTGCGTAAAGGCACCGACATCACCCTGATCGGGTATAACTGGAGCTTGATACTATGTCTTAAGGCAGCAGACATGCTGGCTAAAGACGGTATCAGTGCGGAGGTTCTCGATCTGCGCTCCCTCAAGCCCCTTGATCGCGAATCCATCCGGCGCTCCGTCGAAAAAACCCATCGTGTGCTGGTTGCCGAAGAAGATGAAGCGGCAGTAGGCGTTGGTTCGGAAATCATTTCCGTGATTATCGAGGACTGTTTCTTCGCTCTGGACGCACAACCGGTGCGCATCCACGCCGCCGATGTGCCGGTGCCGTATGCGGCAAACCTGGAACATGCGGCGATCCCGAACGAGACGGATGTCTACAAGGGCGCCCTCAAGGTAATGGGCCGCATATAACGACACGCAGGCAGCAAAAAATTTTTGACGGCCTTTTGAGCGTATAGACAACAAGCAACAATTGAAACCTAAGGAATCGATTACGCAATGGCCGAGCCCTACGCGATAAAGATGCCCAAACTTTCGGATACCATGACCGAAGGAACAGTTGTGTCGTGGGAAAAAGGCATTGGTGACCATGTCAGCCGCGGAACAGTCGTGGCGACGGTGGAAACCGACAAGGCCATCATGGATGTCGAAATTTTCCGTGATGGCTATATGTCTGGGCCGCTTGTGCCGGCCGACACGGTGGTTCCGGTCGGCGAAGTCATTGCCTATCTCGTGGCAGACAAGAGCGACGTTAAGGGTGGTGAGGCGGTAGTGAAGCCCGCTGCCAGGGAGGTCGAGACGGCGACCGAAGCGCCGAGTGAGATGCGTTTTGAGCCCTATGGAACGCACAAGGCCAAGACCCATATTCCGGCGATGCCTCAAGGTGCGACTCCGGCGCCAAGGCCGCGTACCGGCCATGCTACACCTTATGCGCGTCAGCTTGCCGGTGCCCACGGCATCGACATCAACAGCATCATTGGCAGCGGTCCAGCGGGTGCGGTACTGGCGGCTGATATCAGCAAAGGTCAAATACCAGCGACGTCGGCACGACGCATCTATAAGGTCCCGGGCGTAGGCCGGCCGATGGATGCCATGGAAAAGGCTGTCAGTCACAACATGGAGTATGCGCTTTCGATGCCGCTGTTTCGGGCGAGCGTGAACCTCCAGCCAGAGCAGCTCATGGCAGCCGCCAAGGCTTCCGGATTCTCACTGACCGTCATGTTTGCCAAGGCTGCGGCGCTGGCGATTCAGCAGTTTCCGCGCGTCAATGCTGTTTACCAGCACGAAGATAGAATTGTCGAGCGCGAGCAGGTCGACATTGGTCTCGCGGTTGAGACCGAGGGCATGGGTTTGGTGGTGCCAGTTTTGCGCGATGTACTTAACACCGACCTGAAGACCATGAACGAACAGTGGAAGGATCTCGTTGCGCGCGCACGCGTTAAGCGTTTGAAGCCGCAGGAGTATTCCAATCCCACGTTTACCATATCGAATATGGGAATGCTTGGCGTAAGCCAGTTTGACGCCATCCCCTCGCCCGGTACCTCGGCGATTTTCGCAATTGCTACCAAGGGGCCGCAGGGCGTGCCGGTGACCATTACTGCCGATCACCGTATCGTCAACGGTGCTGACGCCGCCAAGTTCCTTAACGCCTTCCGCAATTACGTGGAGAACCCGGCTGCGTGGATAAGCGGTGTGGGTATTCCTGCGGCGGCTCGCACAGGCAGTCCGGCGATCATCGCCGGCAAGTGGGATTATGATGTCGTCGTAATCGGCGGCGGTCCGGGCGGAGAAGACTGCGCGCGCGATCTTGCTGACCACGGAAAGAAAGTAGCAATGATCAATGATGCGCCGCTGCCTGGCGGCGAATGTCTGTGGCGCGGCTGCATACCGTCGAAAGCCTGGCGCGCGTCGGCCGACCGCATGCGCGACCGCATGCACGATGCGCACCTTGGCGTGCTCAATACAACCCGTCCCAAGCTGAATTGGGCCGGTCTGCAAAAGATGCGCAAGGATGTACTGACTGCGCGCGGCAATATGGCGCTCAAGACAGACAAGGGCGTGAAAATCGATGTAAAACAGGGTTTCGCTTCTTTCGACTCCGCCAACAGTCTCGTCATTGACAGCTCGGGCAACATCAAGGATCCGTTCAAGCGAGCCAAGTCGGGCGGCGCAAAGAAAACCGAGCGCATCACCTTCGGTGCCTGCGTAATTGCTACCGGCGCGCCACCATATGTGCCCCCGATCCCGGGCGCCGATGCCAAAGGTGTTCTTACATCCGATACGATTTGGGATTTGAAGATCGCTCCCAAGAAGCTTGGTATTGTCGGTGCTGGCGCCATTGGACTTGAGATGGCGCAGATTTTTGCCGATTTTGGCACGCAGGTGGTGATCCTTGAGGCGCAGGAACGTCCACTCGCCGAAGTGGAGACTGAGATCGCCAAGAGTCTTGCTGAACTGCTGGAAAAGCAGAAAAATCTCACGCTTGTTACATCCGCAAAGGTAACAAGCATTTCGGGAAAGCCGGGACAAATGGTTCTCGGCTACTCAAATGCTGCAGGCAAATCAGCCAGCTTCAAGTGCGACTATGTGCTCATGGCCACCGGCAAGCGCCCAGTGACCGGACCTCTGCAGCTGGACAAGGCCGCAGTAAAAACTGACGCGCGTGGTGTGATCACAGTCGACCGCCACTGCCGCACTAGCGCATCGCATGTTTTTGCCGTCGGCGACGTCAATGGCGGTTTCATGCTGGCACATACGGCGGCGCAGCAAGGCAGGGTCGCGGCGGCCACAATCCTGGGCGAACTGATGGAATACAATCAGGACAAGGACTGCGGCGTGATATTCACCCGGCCGCAGGCGGCCTTTGTTGGCCTGTCTGTCGAACAGGCAAAGGCGAAGGGTATCGACGCGATCGAAGTGAAGATGCCGATGAATATCGATGCCAAGGCCATGATCACGGCCGAGACTGACGGTCTGATCAAGATCGTGGCAGACAAAGCCACGCACCGGATCGTCGGCGTCCATTTCCTGACTGACCATGCCGATACCCTCATCGGCGAGGCGGTGATGATGGTGGCGGGCGACATGACGTTGGAGAAGGTTGCTCACGCCATCCATCCGCATCCTACGCAGACCGAGCTTTTCGGCGAAATGGCGCGGCGCCTGCTGTCGCGGTTGCGCCGCACCCAAAAGGTAGCATCCGGCAAGTAGCCAGGTCTGCGTTCGCAAGCATGCGCAAGGCTGCCGCAGGCAGCGCGCGATTGGCAGAGTGACAACGGTTATATGAAGAAGATAAAGAAAGTCGTACTGGCGTACTCCGGCGGGCTTGATACCTCTGTCATTCTAAAGTGGTTGCAGGAGACCTACGACTGCGAGGTAGTGACGTTCACGGCAGACATCGGCCAGGGAGAGGAACTTTCTCCCGCGCGCGCCAAAGCCAAGAAAATGGGAGTGAAGCAGATCTATGTCGACGATCTCAAGGAAGAGTTCGTGCGCGATTTTGTATTTCCCATGTTTCGGGCAAATGCCCTTTATGAGGGTGAATATCTGCTCGGCACTTCCATCGCGCGACCGCTGATTGCCAAACGCTTGGTGGATATTGCCAAGCAAACCGGCGCCGATGCCGTCGCCCACGGCGCTACTGGAAAGGGAAATGACCAGGTGCGGTTCGAGCTTGGCGCGTACGCTCTCAAGCCGGACATTAAGATAATCGCGCCCTGGCGGGATTGGGATCTCACCTCCCGTGACACGCTGCTGGCTTATGCCGAAAAGCACGGTATCCCTGTGGAAATGAAGCGCGGCAAGAAGTCACCCTATTCGATGGATGCAAACTTGCTGCACATTTCCTATGAAGGCGGCATTCTGGAAGATCCCTGGAGCGAACCGGAAGAATCCATGTGGCGTTGGACTGTCGCCCCAGAAAAGGCACCGAACAAGGCGACCTACATCGAACTTGCGTACAAGAGGGGGGACATCGTTGCCCTCAATCGAAGAGCGCTGAGTCCGGCCAAGCTTCTCGCCGAACTCAACCGCATCGGTGGTGCGAACGGGATTGGCCGCGCCGACATCGTTGAAAACCGCTACGTAGGCATGAAGTCGCGCGGTGCCTATGAAACGCCCGGCGGAACGATCATGCTCAAGGCCCATCGTGCGATCGAATCCATCACCCTTGACCGGGAAGTGGCGCATCTCAAAGACGAATTGATGCCGCGTTACGCAAGCCTGATCTACAACGGCTACTGGTGGAGTCCGGAACGTCTCATGCTGCAGGAGATGATCGACGCATCGCAGAAGAGTGTAAACGGCGTGGTACGACTCAAGCTTTATAAGGGCAATGTCGTCGTGGTCGGTCGCAAGTCCGACACAGACAGTCTGTTCGATCCGCGTATTGCAACCTTCGAAGAAGATAAGGGCGCGTACAACCAGAAGGATGCCGAAGGTTTCATCAAACTCAATGCCCTGCGCATGCGCATCGCCGCAAGGCGCCGCAAGGGCAAATAGCGGAATCCCCGCTGCGCGCTGGCCACAGCGCGCCGGGTAATGGCCCACCCGCGAATCGCAGTCTTGCGCTTTGCCAAGCATACATGACCGTCTTTTACCCACGCCCGATATGCAGTACGCTGGTTTGAGTATGGCCGCGCCGACTGGACGGGCGGGTGCGATCTGGGTGAGGCCGACGATGTGATTAATCAAAAGCTGTACCAGGTTATCCGGTCATCCAAGGGGCGGGTCCTGAAGACCGATCAAGGCAAGTTCGAGGAGGGGCAGAATGTACAATCGCATTCTTGTAGCCGTCGATGACAGCGATGTGGCGCAATTTGCGGTACTGGAAGCGGCAAGGCTAGCGAAATGTGAGGGCTCCAAGCTGCGTCTCGTGCACATTCTGGACGAAGGCGTGGCCTACTGGGGCGCCGGGGGGCCGATCCTTGATACCGTGTTTGAGGCCATGCGCAATGCAGGGCAGGCGGTGCTGCAGCGGGCGGTCGCGGTGGCAGCTGGGGCAGGTATCGAGGCCGACACGACCATGCCGGAAACGGTCGGTCAGTCTGCGGCAAACATTATCGTGGAAGAAGCCAAGCGGTGGTCGGCGCACCTGATCGTGATCGGCACCCATGGTCGTAGGGGTCTGGAACACCTCCTGCTTGGTAGTGTGGCAGAAGGCGTTGTTCGACTGTCGTCCGTCCCGGTCCTGCTCGTGCGCAAACCGAGCAACGAAACGCAGGCTGCCGCGACCAAATAATACGCCGCTGCGACCTGCTTTTGCGCGGCACGCCGGAATTGCATCTGCTTAGGACGCGGGCAGTCTTAGGCGGAGCGCAATGCAGAGTCATCGCCACCTCGAATGCGCGGCATGCCGCCAGCATTCTCTTTAGTTGTGACTCTGGAAAGTAACAAGCATTTTCGCCGCAGGATCGAACTTGGGCGTTGATCTGCATCAATGTGCGGGCGCACAGGGAGTTTACGCTGGAACGCACTGCCGCTATGCTCCAGGTAAAATGCGACGAGTAGCGTCGTCTGCCGCGCGGGTTGGGTGCGTGACAAGAACATGACAATGCAGCGCTATTCCTCATCGTGCGGCCCCGGAAAAACCAGGGTGTCTCGACGTGCCGTCATCAGCCGCTTTTCCTGTTTGCGCCTGATCGTTACAGGTGGTCTGTTTTCGTGGTGGTCGCGCAGCGCCGTTCCGCGGTGCCGCAGACATCTGTTGGTCGATACCGCCAAATCCGGCGCCGAGGATATGTCCAGAAACGGGTACCCACGAAATTCGCGCCGGGTGTATTCCGCCACGCTGCGCACGTGCGCCATGCGTGGCGCATTCGAAAGGCCATGACCCATGACTAGGACCGTAAAACTCGTTGCGCTTGCCGTGATTGCCCTGCTGGGGGCTGCGCTCCTTTACTACATTTTCATTGCCGGCAAGAGCGAGGCGCCGACGATCCATAGCGCAGGCACCATCGAGGGAACCGAAGTCAATCTGGCTCCGCAGGTTGCCGGCACAATCGCGCAAATCTGCTGCAGGGAAGGAGAACCAATTAACAAGGGTCAGATCGCGATCCAACTCGAAAATAGCGACCTCAAGGCCGCCGTCGAAGCGGCGCAGGCCGGCGTCGACCAGTCGCAAGCAGCTGTGCATGTTGCGCAATCATCGATAGTTTACGCGCAGGCCAACAGTGCGAGTGCGACGGCCGAAATTCGCGTGGCCAAAGCCAACCGCGCCAAGGCGCAGGCTGAGATGGACGACGCCAGCAAGAAGTTCGAGCGATCGAAAGCTCTTTTCGAGAAAGGATTCATTTCGCAGGATGCTCTTGATACAAGCTCAACCGCGTCTGCCGCCGCAGTCGCTGATTTTGATTCGGCTGTTGCCCAACTCAACGATGCCGATTCCAAGCAGCAAGCAGCAATGGCTCAGCTGAAAACCGCGCGTGACCAGCTCAACTTGGCGCAGGCAAGTTTCAAGCAGGCGCAGGCGAACCTGGCTGTGAGCAAGGCAAGACTTGCCTACACGGAGATTGCCAGTCCGATATCCGGCACCGTCGTCTTCAAGGCGTTGGAAGTGGGCGAGACTGTCAATCCGGGCGTGACCGTATTGACGGTGATCGATTTTTCGAGTCTTTACGCGCGCATCGACCTCGACGAAAGGCTGATCGACAAGATCCATATTGGCAGTTCCGCCACGATAGCGACGGCAGGGGCACCCGGTAAAGCGATCAGCGGCAAAGTCACTGAGATCGGACAGTACGCCGAGTTTGCAACGCAAACCGATATGACGCGCGGGCGGCAAGACGTGAAGACGTTCCGCGTCAAAGTAGCGTTTCAGGATCCGGAGCGCTTGCTCAAACCCGGAATGACCGTCAACGTGGAAATTGCCAGAAATCCTTCCTCGTGAATACTCTGCCCAATGCCATAGAGGTGACAAATCTGACCAAGAAATTTGGCGAGTTCACGGCGGTGAATGACGTCAGCTTCGGTGTGCAGGAGGGTGAGATTTTCGGATATCTTGGTCCAAACGGCGCAGGCAAAACGACACTCGTGCGCATGCTAACCACGCTGATTGTTCCAACCAGCGGTTCCGCGCGCGTTGCCGGATTCGATGTCATGGGTGACGCAGCCGATGTCCGGCGTCAGATCGGCGTCATTCCCCAGGCCATGACGAGCGATCTCGATCTGACCGGCTACGAAAACATGGATGTATACGGACGCTTTTACGGTCTCGGCGCGCGCGAAAGAAAGGAGCGCATCAAGTATCTGCTGGAGATGGTTGGGCTGACGTCGCGCGCCCAGGAGCTGGTCGCCGCCTACTCCGGTGGCATGAGACGCCGGCTTGAAGTGGCGCGGGGGCTTCTGCACAAGCCGAAGATACTCTTTCTCGACGAACCGTCCAGTGGACTGGATCCGCAATCGCGTCGCGCCATGTGGGACCTTCTGAAACAGATCAGACAGGAGAGCACGACGACCATCTTGCTCACGACCCATTACATGGAGGAGGCTGACGCCCTGTGCAGCAGGATTGCCATCATTGACGCCGGGAAGATACTGGTCATGGAAAGTCCAGAGCAGCTCAAACGCATGTTGCCGGGTAACGACATGATTTCCGTGACAGTCGACCAGCCATCGCAAGCCGTAGTCGCGGCCATCCAGGCATTGTCCTTCGTGCATCGCGTGCATGCGGAGCAAAGCGAAATTCATATCTACGTCGACAACGGGGCGATGAACCTGCCGGCGGTCATGGATGAGATCCGGGCAAAGGGCGGGACCTTGCGTTCGGCGAACGTCCACGAGCAGTCGCTCGAGGACGTCTTCATTCATTTTACCGGCCGGTCTATTCGCGATGAGGACGCCAAAAAAATCAGCCGCTTTGGCGCGGGTTTACCGCCCCGGGGAACGAAAAGATGAGGATTCTGCCTGAAACGATGCTTCGTCTGTCGGCGATTATTGATCGCGATCTGAAGAAGTTCGTCCGCAACCCGATAGTAATCGGCATGAGCTTTCTCATGCCGATAATCTATCTGACAATCATGGGAAACTCGTTTCAGGGGAAGCTGCAGGACCTGCCGGTCCTTGTGATCAATCACGATTCTGGAATCTATTCCAGGTATCTGCTGGACAACCTGCGCGCCGTGGAAGCGGGGCCAAAAACACTGGCCCTGACTTATGGTGCCGATGAGAATCTTGCCGTGGCGCAGGTGCGCAGTGGCCGGTACAAAGCCGCCCTCATTGTGCCTCGGGATTTTAGCAGGCGCATGGAGCTTAACAGGAAGCCGGAAGTCGGCCTCTTTCTGGACAATACCGACGAGATTTCCTCGACGACCATCAAAGGCGTTGTAAGCGGCGCTCTCAACGCCATCAACGCGCGCTATGTACCGATCCGCGAGCCTGTTACAGGCATATATCTGCGCAATGAGAATCTGTACAGAAATATCGACTACTACCAATCGCTCGTTCCGGGCATTGTCGTCATGGCGATATTTCTTGGCACGCTCACGACCGGTGTTTTCAACATTGTCATGGACCGCTTCCAGGGAATCGAAGAGAGCTATCTCATGACGCCGCTCACCAAGGCGGATATCGTTGCCGGCCTCATACTGAGCGGTCTTGCCATTACAACCGTTGTGTCGATCGCGGTGCTGGTCGTTGGCGTAGTTATCACAGGCATGCCGCTGCCGAAAGGCATCGGCCCGTACGTGTCGCTGGCGCTGGTTATCGTGCTTACGATACTGTGTTTGCAGAGTCTCATGTTCACGCTGCTTGCCCGGGCCAATCACCCGCGCATCGTCGGCGTGCTGAGCGGATTCATGAATGTCATCCTTTTCTTTCCCAGTGGCGCGATTTATCCAACGGCCAGTTTGCCCGGATGGCTCCAGCTATTTGCCAAGATCAATCCAGAAGCCTACGCCGTAGATGCACTGAAGGCCGTTCTGTTTAGAAGCGTCGGATTGCGGACTGTCGCGGGCGATGTTGGTTTCCTTGTTGTGTTTCTTGCCGTACTGTTGACCAGCGCGATTATGCTTTTCAAAAGAACGCTTTGAGGCAAGTCCGGGCGTGGAGCGTGGGCGTAGATCTTGTCTGAGGCAATGCGCGCTCGGCCTAGCCCGGCGAAAGCCGGCGCGCCGGTTAGCGTGTGGCAGGTAAATAATGCCAAAGAGAACAGATGTCGAAGGGCAAGTGCCTGGTTCGTGCTTGAAAAATTCAGGCGCCGCGTATTGTTCCGTTCCGCAGCCCGCCGTCCCGTCGGGTAACTACCGCAGGTTTGAATTGGAAAGAAGTCCATCCTGAGTGAACGCCAACGCATTGATGATGCGACCGATACCCAAAACGGGCGAACTGCTGCCGGTCGTCGGTCTTGGAACCTGGCGTACGTTTGATGTTGGCGCAGGCAGTGCCGAGAGAGCGGGACCCGCAACAGTTCTGAAGCTGTTGGCGGAAAGCGGCGCCTCGGTCGTAGATACATCGCCAATGTACGGAGCTGCCGAGACCGTGGTCGGCGACCTTTCCCGGGAACTGGCGTCAGCCGAAAGACTCTTTATTGCCACCAAGGTTTGGACTCGGGGACGCGAAGCCGGCATCCGTCAAATGGAAACGTCTTTTAAGCGCCTGCGCGTTAATCGTGTCGATCTTATGCAAGTGCACAATCTGCTGGACTGGGAAATTCACATGCAGATTTTGCGGGAATGGAAGGAGGAGGGGCGCGTGCGCTATTTGGGCGTTACACACTACGCCGAAAGTGCCTATCCGGAACTTGAGCGCGCAATCAGGACTGGAGACATCGATTTCGTTCAATTGAATTACTCGATTGTTTCGCGCTCCGCGGAACGCAGCCTGCTGCCGCTGGCGCAGGAGCGCGGTGTGGCGGTGCTAGTGAACCGGCCGTTCGAGGAGGGCGGGCTGATTTCCAGACTGCGCGGTACTGCGCTGCCAGGCTGGGCCGCCGAGCTGGGATGCGTCAGCTGGGCGCAGGTCCTGATTAAATTTGTCCTATCCCACCCCGCCGTGACCTGCGTCATTCCTGCCACCGCCAAGGCCGCGCATTTGCGGGAAAACCTGCATGCCGGGCGCCTGCCGTTGCCGGATGCCACGTCACGGGAAAAGATAGTGCGCGAACTGATCCGGCTTTGACTGTGAAACCGGACCAGCGCCGGTTAGTCCGGCGTTTCTTGGTCTTGCGCCTTGCAAATTGCCTGTGTAGGACATTGAGCCCTCCCTGGTTGCGGACCTTCCAGGTCTCGCTCGGGTCTGGCATTCAATCTTCTCACCCCCTAATCCCATAAAAGTCTGCGGAAAGCGCAGCAAAACTCAGCGGCGAGCTAAGAAAAAGTGAAGCAACTCGCTGAAAGCAATCTATAATATGTAACATTATCGTTATGACCCGGAAATAATAAGAAAGTGATCGGTCACAGGACGGTAGGCCGATTGCAACTGCAGGCAGGGACAAGGGGTGCTTTAGTTTGGTGTTCAATTCAGCATGCGGCCGCGCGCGCAAGATGATCGTGGCTGAGGTGGGGGTATCGCGGTGACAGCAGATCCCCCGCCAGGCACGACCAGCGAATTGCCCGCAACGATGGCGTCGAAAGACGCGCGTCGTTCCCTGATCCGTGCGGAACAGGTGAGGCTGCTTTACGCCAATCTTTCCGGTGGCCTGCTGGCAAGTCTTTTCAATGCGCTGCTTCTGATTTTCGTTCAACGGAATGTCATCGCTCACTCCGTTCTGTGGATGTGGTTTGCTGCAGTAGCCGGAATTACGCTCTTTCGGTATGTGCTGCAGCGCCGATATTTTGCCGAAGCCAACGCAGCGGCAAATTCGCTGCGCTGGGAGACTTGGTTCTCGCTCAGTACCGCGGTTTCGGGTCTTGCCTGGGGTGCGGCCGGCGTTTTCCTGTTCCCGCGCGAACTCGCTCATCAGGTTTTCGTCGTTTTTGTTCTTGCCGGAATGACCGCAGGAGCTGTGGTCAGTTACTCTGCGCTGGTCCGTATGGCTTTGTATTTTGTTCTGCCAGCCCTGCTGCCTCTCACGGTACGTCTGCTCTTCGTCGGTCAAAGCATGCCATTTGCCATGGGCATGATGTCGTTCCTGTTCATTGTTCTCATGCTGGCCACAGCGCAGCGTATGTCCGTGACAACCAGTAACTCACTCAGATTGCGCTTCGAAAACAGCGATCTCGTTGCCGTCCTGGCGCGCGAAAAGTCTGCGACTGAGGAACTTAATCGCGAACTTACCCGTGAAATCAACGAACGCGTACGCATTGAGGAGGGATTGCGCGAGAGTGAAGCGCGCATGCGCGCGGTCGTAGACAGCGTGCTCGATGGCATCATCACGATGGATGAGCGTGGCGTGCTGGAGTCGATGAATCCCGCAGCGCAGCGCATATTCGGATATGACGCAGCCGACCTGCCAGGACAGCATTTCAGCGTCTTGTTGCCGGAGGCGGAACGAGACGAGTATGACGGCTACATCGAGAATTACCTGGCTACGCGCAAAGGCAAGGTGCTGGGCTTTGGGCTGGAAATCTCCGGACAGCGCAAGGATCGGTCCGTTTTTCCCATGGAACTAGGCATCAGTGAGATGATGCTGAACCGGCGCCGAATACTGATTGGCATAGTCCGCGACATTACCGAGCGGCGCAGGGTTGAGCACGTAAAGAACCAGTTCATTTCCGCCATGAGCCATGAACTTCGCACGCCACTGACCGCGCTAATCGGCTCTCTCAGTCTACTCGAAGAAGGCGTGGGCGATGAAATATCGCCGAATGGCAAGTCGCTGCTCGCCATAGCGCGCAATAATACGTCACGCCTGGCGCGTCTGATCAGCAATATTCTGGATATGGACGAATTTCAGTCGGGAACAGCAAATCTCGAATTGCAGCAGCTAAATCTGTCAGTTCTCGTAGCGCGCGCGGTGGAAGATAACCGCAGTCTCGCCGCAGCCTCCGGAGTGACGCTGACATTGGAAAGCATTATTGAAGAGGCGCCCGTCTATGCCGACGGTGCCCGCCTGACGCACGTCGTCGACCATCTTATTTCCAACGCAGTCAAGTTCTCGCCGCGCCCGGGAAGCGTCGAGATCAAGGTGGAAGAAAACGATTCGAATTTCCGAGTATCCGTAACGGATCACGGGCCCGGAATTCAACAGGAGCTGCGCGAGCACATATTTCAGACCTTCGCGCAAACCGAGTTTTTCGATACAACCTCACACGGGGGAGTTGGAATCGGACTGAGTATTGCGCGTGCGATTGTCGCGGCGCACGGCGGAACCATCGGGTTCAGTACAGTCCCGAGTGTGGCCACCTGCTTTTACTTTGATCTTCCGCAGTGGCATGATTCCGCACCCGAAAGCCACGAAATGAGGACCGCATGAGCTTCAAGAACGTCGAAGTGAAGACCAAGGCCAATGTATACCACGATGGGCGGGTCACTAGTCGGAGCATTATCACGGCCGAGGGCGACATGAAAACACTCGGCGTTATGTTGCCGGGCACCTACCGTTTTAGTACGCAGGCTCCCGAGAGGATGGATATCACTCAGGGTCATTGTCGGGTGAAGCTTTCCGGGTCGCAAACCTGGAACGACTATCAGGCGGGAGACAGCTTCACGGTGCCGGGGGATTCGCATTTTGAGATCGAAGTCGACGACTTGCTGGATTATGTCTGCCACTTTGGGTAATTTCCCTGGAAGCACAATGGGCGAGCAGGCGTCCGATTTCAGCGAGCCGCAATCGCTTACGCAAGACAAATTCGATTGCATTGTTTCCGACCTTGGACGCGATGGTTGGTCTGTCCGAGCAAATTTTCTCGACCATGAGCGAACGGCAATTCTGGCTCATGAAGTCCGGCAGCTGTCGCAATCCGGTGCACTGCGGCCGGCACGAGTCGGAAGGGGCAAGGAACAGGGTGTCCATGCAGAGACGCGCGGCGATCGGATTTTCTGGTTGGACCAGCAGCAACATACGGCGGCGCAACGCCTGATTCTCGATGAAATCGAAACATTGCGCCTCGCCATCAATCGCAATCTGTATCTCGGCCTTTTTGAATACGAAGGACATCTCACGGCTTACCCGCCTGGCACTTTTTACCATCGCCACCTGGATCAGTTCAGGGATGCGCCGCTACGGATGGTATCGTGCATACTCTATCTCAATGAGGGCTGGCAGGAGGCTGATGGTGGGCAACTGCGCATCTTTCTGGACAGGGAAGGCGTTGGATCGCATATGGATATATTGCCGTGCGGCGGTATGCTGGTGACATTCTTGAGCGGCCGCTTCTATCATGAAGTGCTACCGGCCAGCCGCGAGCGCCTGAGTCTCACCGGCTGGTTCAGAGTTCGAGAGTAAGTCGGTCAGCCGATACTGCTCGAAATATCAATTCCTTCTGTCTGTTCTTGTTGTGTTTTTTGACAACAGCAGGCGACTCTGCGGCCAATCCCCGGACAAATTCAGGTTCGATTGACGCCAGGATCAAATCCGCGAATTTTTGAGCAGCGCGCAGGCGCGCGGAACGATTTGCCGATGTGACCGGATTCGTTAGATTGATTTTCAGATGGGCGAGGTATAGATTAATTTCAATAATGCAAAAAACAAGAAAAAACGGGGGGCGGTAACCACCAGCATTAAACAAGGAGGATGCAATGGTATCGATCTCCAGACGTCAGTTTCTGAAGCTCGGTGCGGCAGGGATAGGAGCCTCAAGTCTTGCAGTACTTGGATTTTCGCCGGTTGCAGCACTGGCTGAAACCCGCGAATTCAAGCTGACCCGCACGACTGAAACTCGCAATACCTGCCCATATTGTTCCGTGAGCTGCGGGCTCATCATGTATGGCCTGGGAGACCACGCCAAGAATTCCCCAAGTTCCATAATCCACATTGAAGGCGACCCCGATCATCCAGTCAATCGCGGTACCTTGTGTCCAAAGGGCGCCGGCTTGCTGGATTTTCTGCACAGCGCAGACCGCCTCAAATATCCGGAGTACCGTGCGCCGGGCGACAAGGAGTGGAAGCGCATCTCCTGGGACGAAGCCTTCGATCGCATCGCAAGGCTTGTGAAAAACGATCGAGACAAGAATTTCATCGCGAAAAATGCGGACGGGGCCACGGTCAACCGGTGGCTGACCACCGGATTTCTTGCAGCCTCCGCTTCCAGCAACGAGACCGGCTATCTTACCCATAAGGTGGTCCGGTCCCTTGGCATACTGGCGTTCGACAACCAGGCTCGCGTCTGACACGGACCAACGGTGGCAAGTCTTGCCCCGACGTTCGGCCGCGGCGCGATGACCAATCATTGGGTTGACATCAAGAACGCCAACCTTGTTTTAATTATGGGCGGTAACGCCGCAGAGGCGCACCCTTGCGGTTTCAAGTGGGTAACCGAAGCCAAGGCGCATAACCAGGCCAAGCTTGTCGTCGTGGATCCGCGATTCACGCGTTCCGCCGCCGTCGCTGACTTCTATGCGCCGTTGCGCACCGGCACCGACATTGTGTTTCTTGGCGGTCTTATCAATTACCTAATTGCGCAAAACAAAATCCAGCACGAGTACGTGAAGTCATACACCGATGCGGCGTTTATCGTGCGCGCAGACTACGCGTTTGAAGATGGGCTGTTTTCTGGATACGAACCCAAGAAGCGCTTCTACGACAAGAGTACGTGGATGTACGAAATGGGTGCGGATGGCTACGCCAAAGTTGATCCGACTCTCAGCAATCCGCGTTGCGTATTTAATTTAATGCAGAAGCATTACGCGCGCTACACGCCCGAGGTCGTGGAAAACATTTGCGGCACGCCCAAGGAAAAATTCCTCAAAGTCTGCGAAATGATCGCCGAGACGAGCGTTCCGAACAAAACCGCCACATTCATGTATGCGCTCGGTTGGACCCAGCACTCGGTCGGGTCCCAGATGATTCGTACGGCCGCCATGGTACAGCTGTTGCTCGGCAATATTGGCATGCCTGGGGGCGGCGTCAATGCGCTTCGCGGCCACTCTAACATCCAGGGGTTGACCGACCTGGGGCTGCTGTCGAACCTTTTGCCGGGATACATGACGCTTCCGGTCGATGCCGAGCAGGATTTCAAGAAATATCTATCGGTACGCTCGCTGAAACCATTGCGGCCAGGGCAGCTCTCCTACTGGCAGAACTATCCAAAGTTCCACGTGAGTCTGATGAAGGCGTGGTTTGGTGCGGCCGCAACCAAGGACAACAACTACTGTTACGACTGGCTGCCTAAGCTCGACAAGGTGCATGACGTCTTGCAGGTATTCGAGGACATGCACAACGGCAAGATGAACGGCTATTTCTGCCAGGGGTTCAATCCTCTTGCCTCGTTCCCGAACAAGGCCAAGATCGGCGGTGCCCTCGCCAAGCTCAAGTATCTCGTTGTGATTGATCCGCTTGCCACAGAGACTTCGGAATTCTGGCGCAATTTCGGGGAGTTCAACGACGTCGATTCGACAAAGATCCAGACGGAAGTTTTCCGACTGCCTTCCGGGTGCTTCGCTGAGGAGGACGGATCTCTCGTCAACAGTGGGCGCTGGCTGCAGTGGCACTGGAAAGGGCAGCGGCCTCCGGGAGAGGGCAAGCCGGATATTGAAATAATCGCCGGCATTTTTACGCGTATCCGCGAGCTTTATCGCAAGGAAGGTGGCGCATTCCCGGATTCTGTTCTCCATCTTACCTGGGACTACGATATCCCGCATGCACCGCATCCGGAGGAACTCGCCCGCGAATATAACGGCAAAGCGCTGGTCGATCTGACAGACGCCAAGGACAAGAGCAAAGTGCTCAAGAAAGCAGGCGAGCAGCTTGACGGCTTCATTCAGCTGCGTGATGACGGCACGACGGCTTGTGGCTGCTGGATCTTTGCCGGCGCCTGGACGGAGAAGGGCAATATGATGGCGCGACGCGACAACTCGGACCCGTCCGGGCTCGGGGAGACGCTCAATTGGGGATTTGCTTGGCCGGCAAATCGCCGCATTCTCTATAACCGCGCCTCCTGCGACCCGCAAGGGAAGCCGTGGGATCCGGTGAAGCGCAATCTGGTTCACTGGAATGGCAAGGCCTGGGTCGGTTTCGACGTCCCGGACTTCAAACCAGACTCGGCGCCGAAGGACGGCATGGGTCCTTTCATCATGTTGCCGGAAGGCGTGGCCCGATTCTTCGCGCTCGGTGCGATGGCGGAAGGGCCGTTTCCGGAGCACTACGAACCCTTCGAAACGCCG
>JAKBDW010000471.1:568-5358 GCA_021834245.1 Pseudomonadota bacterium | reverse complement strand
TCTATTGAAGCGATGCGTGCGGGTCTCGAAAAGATCGTAGGCAGGGGATAATACAGGCCATTGCAGAAGATGGTCCAGTAGTTGTATTCATTTCGAACGAGGCAGTCGGTATAACTCAAGGGCTGATTTCAGATATGGAAAAAAGGATAGTCAGGGCGAGGGCGCCGTTGCGTCTAGGGTTGGCTGGAGGTGGGACGGACGTATCGCCGTATTGCGATCAGTTTGGTGGCTACGTGCTTAATGTGACCATCGACAAGTATGCGTATGCAGTTGCCGAATTATTGGATGATGGCCGGGTAGATCTTGTCGCTGATGACATGCAGGAGCGCTGGACAGGTTCTCTTAGCGAAATCTGGGACGAGAAGGGCGGATGCCTGCCATTGCATCGGGCCGTTTATCGGAGAGTCGTGAGCGATTTCTTGGATGGAAGGCCGATATCGGTCCGATTGACGACTTTTTCTGACGCGCCTCCGGGTTCGGGTCTTGGTTCATCGTCAACGTTGGTCGTGGCCATGGTGCAGGCGTTTGTTGAACTATTCGGGTTACCGCTAGGGGAGTACGACGTTGCGCGTTTGGCCTATCAAATTGAGCGCGTCGATGTCGGCCTGACCGGCGGTAAGCAAGATCAATATGCTGCCACGTTCGGCGGTTTCAACTTCATAGAGTTCCATGCCGATGAGCGTGTCATAGTAAATCCGTTGCGCATCAAGCACTGGGTTGTCTCCGAACTCGAATCTTCGCTGTTGCTTCATTTCACCGGGGTTTCGCGTGAATCGGCGGAGATCATTGAGGCACAGCGCAACAATGTCGAGCGCAAAGACGTTCTGTCGCTGCACGCAATGCACGAAGTCAAGCAGGAGGCGAGTTTAATGAAGGAGGCATTACTCAGGGGTGATTTCGACATGTTGTTGGCCTCAATGCGTCGGGGATGGGAGTCGAAGAAGCGGATGGCGGATGCCATATCCAATGATCACATAGATAGCATTTATGAAGTCGCAATGCAGGCAGGAGCCATGGCAGGGAAGGTAACGGGGGCCGGCGGCGGCGGCTTCATGATGTTTTTGGTAGACCCGGCTCGACGCATGTGCGTAAGGCGGGCATTGGAGGTGCAGGGAGGGCAAGTTGTGAGTTGTCACTTCACAAAATATGGAGCGCAGGCCTGGCGGGTCGGCTAATAAGAGAAGACTTCGAGACAAGTGGGTCTTGGCAGCTAGTCAACTTGAGCTTGAAGCGGACGTGAATGATTTGGTGATGCCGGACGCGCGGAACATGAGAACCATCATTCTGGCTGGCGGATTTGGCAAGCGGTTGAGGCAGCGGGTGCCTGACTTGCCGAAGCCAATGGCGCCGGTCGCGGGACGTCCGTTCCTTGAATACGTGCTGGACGGCCTGATCGAAGGCGGAATCAGGGATGTGGTGCTTTCGGTAGGGTATCGTGCCGACGCCATTAAGGCGCACTTCGGCTCTGATTATCGCGGGGCGTCCGTGCAATACGCGATAGAAAGTGAGCCGCTCGGCACGGGTGGTGCCATTGCCTACGCGCTGCAAGGGCGGGAAGATTCGCCAGCATTGATACTGAACGGCGACACGCTGCTGCAGCTTGACTATGCGGCGTTGTTCGAGTGGTACCGGCAGGATCCGTCGGCGGTAGCAATGGTTCTGAGGGACGTGCCGGACGTGACGCGATATGGGGCAGTGATCGCGAGCGGGGGCCGCGTGTCGGGTTTCGCGGAAAAGGGGAAATCGGGAAGGGGTCTGATCAACGCGGGTGTCTATATCGTGCGGCCTGAGATTTTCGTAATGCTCGGGCTTGCCGGACATTTCTCCCTTGAGAAGAATGTGCTGCAGGCCCATCTGGAAAGCATTCGCCCGAGAGCCTATGTGACGGAGGGGTATTTTATCGACATCGGAATTCCCGACGACTATGACCGCGCACAGCAAGAGCTGCCGGAGTTGTTTCGGGGCAAGATCCCGCGGGAGTCTGGCCTGCATGACCACTAGTTTCGGCGGTGATCCCGCCCGGCAGCCAATTGCTGGATACTCTGGTTACAAGCCGCATGACCGATGAAACCATGTTCCAGTGTCTACAGCCGAAGATTCACAGCGGCAATCGTGGATTCTTGGAGTGTCGGTTCGATCGCATCGGGGACGGCATGCCTGGTGCAGCAAGCATCGGCTTGATGGTGGGCGGGCATTGGGCAAGTGCTGCAGCAGGATTGCCGACCCATCCATTCTGTAATCTGTTTCGCAGGGAACTGACCGGAGTCTGGATTCTAAAACAGTCATGAGTCAGTGTACCGTTATCGTCGTCAACTGGAATTCGTGGGACCTGTTGACGCGCTGCCTCGACAAGCTTCGGCAGCGGGTTTTTTGGGGATTTCCAGGTCATGATCATCGACAATGCGAGCGGCTAGCAGGCGCCTGCCGGACTGAACGGGCATTACTCCGACGTTCAGTTCATTGCCAATACGGCAAATGTGGGGTTTGCGGCCGTGATCAATCAGGGAATCCTTTCGCTGGACGAAATCGAGTATATGAACACTGCTTAACCCTGATGCGTTTCCAGAAGCTGATTGGCTGGAGCAGCAGCTGATGAAGGCCATCCGGAAATACCCCGATTACGCGGCGTTTACCAGCAGGCAGCTGACGGATCAGGACGCCGCTGGTCCTGACGGCGATGGGGATGTCGTCCATGTTAGCGGCTTGATATGGCGTGATGGCCATGGTCGCAGCGGGGCGGAGCACAGCACCGCACCGAGGGAAGTCTTTTCGTCGTGCGCCTCCGCATTGTATCGGCGGGAAGCGCTGCAGTCGGTTGGCGGATTTGATGAAGATTTTTTCTGCTATGCCGAAGATGTTGATCTGGGATTCCGTCTGCGGC
Organism: Pseudomonadota bacterium; assembly: GCA_021834245.1. Classification (GTDB taxonomy): domain Bacteria; phylum Pseudomonadota; class Gammaproteobacteria; order Acidiferrobacterales; family UBA6901; genus JAJXUF01. Next base: position 2,477 of record JAKBDW010000471.1, on the reverse strand, counting down.
TGAAAGGGTATCGCTGTATACGTCAAGGATATGCTGCGCCCGCTATTCTGGCCGTGTCTTCCGTTGCACCTTTCCATGATTTTCGTTGTGATCCTGCTGTTCGCGTTCCGCGGCAAGCTGCCAACCATAGTTAAGAGCAAAAAGGGATGCGATCTTGGGATTGCCAGGAATGTTGCGAAAGCGTCGCGAGATCCAGCAGGGCCGGTCGGTATCGGCCGGAGCAATCTGGCAGCTACTGGACAAGCGCCTTATTTTCAGGCGTTAGCCGTGGGCATTTCGATGCTGCGCCCGGTCAGCGTTGGCCGTGCATTTAATGAAGTGTGCGACTACACGGAAATGAAGGTTCGTACGCTGCTCAGGCGACGCACATGGCGACGAAAGACCAGTGTGGGATGGCGGCGACGGAATAACGTGTATCTCTACGAAATGCTGAGGCTGTATTGGGACTGGAAAGTTCATCCCTTAGCCAGCGCGGAGCGCTTCGCGTGAAAGTGGCCGTCATCATCCACTCGACCTATAACCTTTTCGGTGAATCTCACTGGGCGAGCTACTTGAGGGGAAACCTTACAAGCAGTTTTTATGGGAGGCTGGAAAGGGGCCGACCGTTTGTGGAATCGCGCCCGTCCTTTACCCGACAAACGACTGCGAGCAAGTTATCTTGACCGGGCGGCCACACATCTGCGTGGTGTCGACCACGGCTCTCATTGTTCATTTTTTTCTCAAACCTCATCTGCGGGCCCTAGCTGAAACCTGCGACGTGACATTGGCTCTCAATCCTGAAAACGATGCTTACACGCCCCCACTTTCCTTGCCAGTCAGCTTCACGTCGATCGATATCAAGCGTCCGATCGCGCCATATCATGATTTTCTGGCTCTATTCCAATTGTTCCGCTTGTTTCGACGCAAGCGTGTTGACCTAGTGTGGACGGTTGCACCAAAGGCGGGATTGTTGGGCATGGTGGCGGCATTGCTGGCTGGAGTTCCTGCGCGCGTCTTCATTTTCCAAGGAGAGGTGTGGGCATCCCGTCGGGGGCTACTGCGATGGCTTCTGAAAACTGCTGATCGAGTGACGGCAGCTTGTGCTACTCATATCTTAGCGGTGAGTGAGTCAGAACGAGTCTTTCTTGAGGCCGAGGGTGTGGTGCCGCAAGGGCGTGTAAAGGTTTTTGGCGCAGGCTCGATAGGCGGTGTTGATTTGGACCGGTTTCGCCCGAATCCTGAAGCGCGGGCGGTGGTGCGCGCAGAGCTGTCGATCCCGCAGGATGCGACGCTAGCGCTTTTTGTTGGTCGGCTTACCGCCGACAAGGGTATTTTCGAGCTTGCTGAGGTTTTTGGTAAAATAGCTTCTGATCAGCCAGATCTTTGGCTGTTGTGGGTGGGGCCTGACGAGGAAAAGGCCGCGTCGAAGATCAAGTCATTGATGGGATGTGGGGCTGTGCGTTCACGCTTCGTGGGTTTCACGGGCTCGCCGGAGCGTTACATGGCCGCCTCGGACTTCATCTGTCTTCCCAGTCGAAGAGAGGGGTTTGCGATGGTCATAGTCGAGGCGGCCGCTACGGGCTTGCCAGCAATAGGGTCTCGAATCTACGGGATTTCTGATACTGTGGCGGACGAAAAGACCGGCCTGCTCTACGACGGCGGCGATTCGCGTCAGCTTGCGGAAGCTATTATCCGATTGGCCAGTGACACGAAATTCCGCATGCATCTGGCGGCAGCGGCACGTGCGCGCGCGGTTGAGCACTTTAGTCAGTCCGAGGTAGTGGGCCGCTATAGGGATTTCCTATGCGGTCTGGCTTCACTTGCAGCTCGAACAACGCAAGACTAAAAAAGGACCAAGCTTGGTAGAACTGCATGCTGAGCGGTCTCCTGATCTGGTTAGCCTGGATGACTATTCCCTTTGGCGGCCATC
>JAKBDW010000471.1:0-558 GCA_021834245.1 Pseudomonadota bacterium | reverse complement strand
CGGGAATTCTTGCGCATAGCGCATGAGCAAAATGAGGTGAGCGAACCTGGTGTCCGGAGTTAGCAATTTGTTAAAATTCGCCACGTTCTCAAGGAACGTGGCCCGTATCTATTGGTCAGAAGCTTTCTATTGCACAGAAATTTTGACGAACGGCGGGTATAACGACGATGGCTGACGTCAAGGAAAGTTTATACGCTGTAGTTGTCCATGACCAGATGTACATCGAGCTTGGCCGAAGTGGCCTCATCGATCGTGTGCAGGAAGGCGAGGAACTCGTTGGCCTGATGCCGACGATGTGCCTCGCCGATGACCTTGCCGGTAGCGATGTTCAGCACCGCAGGCAGTGTTGTGGCGCCATGGTGGCTGTAGTCACGTGTGCGCCGCTTCGGCACGCCCGGCTTCATCGGGAGAAGCGGCTGCGTGCGGTCGGGTGCCTGAATCTGGCTCTTCTCATCCGCGCACAGCACCAAGGCCCAACCCGGCGGGTTCAAGTACAACCCCACAATATCGCGCACCTTCTCGATGAACAGCGGATCGCTGGAGAGCTTGAAGGTCTCA
>JAKBDW010000328.1:0-5364 GCA_021834245.1 Pseudomonadota bacterium | reverse complement strand
GCCGCGGTAAGCAGATCCTCGATGCGCGAGTTGGTGCATGAACCGATAAAAACCTTGTCCAGGCGGATGTCGCGCACCGGTGTGCCGGGCGCGAGTCCCATATACTGCAAGGCTCCCTGCATGCTGGCACGCCGAGTTGCATCCTGTTCCTGCCCCGGATCCGGCACCAGGCCGTCAATGGCAACGACCATCTCCGGCGAAGTACCCCAGGTCACCTGCGGCTTGATGCTGGCAGCGTCCATAACGATATCGCGCTCGAAAATCGCCGCGTCGTCGCTGTGCAATTCACGCCATGCAACCTGCGCCTCCTTCCATTGCGTTCCTTGTGGAGAATAAGGACGTCCTTTCACGTACTCGATAGTCTTGTCGTCCACGGCAATCACGCCGGCGCGTGCGCCAGCCTCGATCGCCATATTGCAAACCGTCATGCGGCCTTCCATGGAGAGCGCTCGGATGGCCGAACCAGCAAATTCGATGGTATATCCAGTACCGCCGGCCGTGCCGATGCGGCCGATCACGGCCAGCACAAGGTCTTTGGCAGTAACACCGACGGGAATCTCCCCATCGATGCGCACACGCATGTTCTTCGACTTCTTCTGGAGCAGACATTGGGTCGCCAGCACATGTTCAACTTCCGACGTACCGATGCCGAAAGCGAGCGCACCGAACGCGCCATGCGTGGAGGTATGCGAATCGCCACATACGACGGTCATACCCGGCAGCGTGGCGCCCTGCTCCGGCCCGATCACATGGACGATGCCCTGGCGCGGGTCGTTCATGCCGAATTCGGTAATACCGAATGCGACGCAGTTCTGGTCGAGCGTTTCAACCTGCAGGCGCGATACCGGGTCGGCAATACCCCGCTGCCGCTCGGTCGTGGGAACATTGTGATCGGCGGTCGCCAGATTGGCGTCAACCCTCCAGAGCTTGCGTCCCGCAAGACGCAAACCTTCGAAAGCCTGCGGACTGGTCACTTCATGCACCAAATGGCGGTCGATGTAGAGAAGGCTTGTGCCATCGGGGTCGGAACGGACCACATGGGCATCCCAGAGTTTGTCGTATAAGGTTTTTGCGCTCATAACCGTTGGCTCACCTGTTATCGGACCGTTGTTTAGAACTTGCGTGAATCATAGGGCTCGGTTATAAATAACACAAATTCATATTTCTCATATTTCTCATTCCAAATAGTTATGGATTTTGATGCCCTGCAAGCCTTTCTCGCGGTCGCCGACAGCGGCTCTTTTTCCCAAGCTGCTAAGCAGATCTTCATTACGCAGCCGGCAATCAGCAAGCGCATTTCCATTCTTGAACAGGAACTGGGCACAAAACTATTCGACCGCATCGGTCGCCAGATCCGCCTAACGCCGGCCGGATCGGCCTTGTTACCTCAGGCTCGCTCGATACTTGAGGAGGTCAAAGAGGCGAAACGCAAAATCGCCACACTGTCGGGGGAGGTCAGCGGCCCCTTGCGCCTTGGTACGAGCTACCATGTGGGCCTGCACCGGCTGCCACCGGCGCTGCGCCAATTCTATGAACTGCATCCCAAGGTACAGCTCGATTTGCGTTTCATGGATTCAGAAGCGGCCTGCCTGGCGGTCGAACAGGGCGAACTCGATCTCGCGGTTGTCACTCTGCCGGGCGACCCCCATCCACGATTGCACACGGAAAAAATCTGGGACGATCCGTTCGAAATTGTCGCCCCGAATGGTCATCCGCTGACCCAGGAGGCGGGCCTCAAGATGCAGGCGCTTGTGGAACATCCTGCGATTCTGCCGGTTCCCGGCACAACAACGCGCGAGATCATTTTGCAGGCGCTCGCGCCGGTGCGCGACCGGCTGCAGATCGGACTCGAAACCAATTATCTGGATCTAATAAAAATGCTTGTGTCCATTGGTCTGGGATGGAGCGCGCTACCCCACACCTTGATTGACGGCGACCTGAAAGTGGTCCACATTGAAGACGTAAGGATCGCGCGCACTCTGGGGGTTGTCACCCACGCAGCGCGCACTCTGTCGAATGCGGCCAACACCATGATCAAGGTTATCCGGGTAACGTGAATTTTCTGCAACTCATCGAAAAACTGACTGCGCACGTGGGCCAGCATCAGCTGCCCGCGAATCTGACAGCCACTGGCATCCAGTCGCTGATTGACTCGAGCGCCCTGCACTATGATCTTGCAACACGCATTGCGCGCGCGATTTACGACCAGAACCGCTGCCGCCGGCTCACTGATCCGGTAGAGGCAGAGGCAACATTCGAAGCCCTGGGTCCGATCCGCGCCATGCTGCTCGGCTCCAGTCGCACAGACGTGGATGCCTTCCGCTTCATGGAGGATCTATGTACGGCGGTGGCCAAAATCTTCGACAAACAACGCAGGAGCGCGAGCGCCGCTAACATCGATGAGTCCGGCGGCAGCCGTCAGGCGGCGGAACTCATCCTGTTTGATTCCGTACGCCGTCGCGTCAAGTCGCTCGCGTAGCCGGTTCTTGCCCCGGGGTCAGAGCGCTCAGTTATCGAGGCTCAACACACCGGCATTGTCGTCATACGCATAGAGCTCGGCATAACGTCCCCAGTTAATCGCCACCTTCAGCACCCGCTCGGCTTCCTCGTCGGTAAGATAGTCCTCCAGCTCTCCCTGGAAGCGCTCTTTCGGCGCCCGATGTCCGTGACGCTCGTCGAGCACGCGCCGGATATGCGCCGCAAGTGGAATGTGGCGCAACAGATGTTCCGCGAATAGACGTTTGCGCCCGTCAGTATCGGCATTCACGTAGGCCCGACCGGCGGAAGTCAACACGATATCGCCCTGCCCCACATGCGCAAACCCCAACAGGTCGAGCACGTCGAGCAGGGGAAACAGTTCATCGACCGCGAACTGCATCTTCTGCGCAAGATCAGGCAAGTCCGCGCGACCCTGGTACGGGGCAGCGAGAACCGCTTCCAGAAGACCCTCTAGCTGGTTCGTCGATACGTCCGGCAGACGGTAACCAAGATCGACGCGCTCGCGTTTCATATCCGTGCGCGGACCAGCTTGCCGCACGTTGGTCATGATCGTATAGATTTCCTCGACCAGATGGCGAAATGCCAATGCCTGGCGGTCGCGCGGCCGCTTGAACGGTACCGGGACCTCGGCCCGAATGCCTCCGGGGCTCCCTGAAAAAATGAGGATGCGATCCGCCATCAGCACCGCTTCCTCGATGTTGTGCGAAACGAAAACAATGCCTTTGGTGGAAATACGGCGTTCGGTCCACAGTTCCAGCAGGTCCGTGCGCAATGTTTCTGCAGTAAGCACATCCAGAGCTGAAAACGGCTCATCCATAAGCAGAATCTCCGGGTTGATTACCAGCGCGCGGGCAAAACCGACGCGCTGGCGCATGCCACCCGAAAGTTCCTTGGGGAATGCCGACTCAAAACCGTCCAAGCCGATGACGTTGATGGCAGACAGGGCCCGGCGCCGGCGCTGCAGGCGCGGCAGCCCCATTGCCTCAAGCCCCAGCTCGACGTTCTGCAACACGGTAAGCCACGGAAACAACGCGAAACTCTGGAATACCATGGCCACCCCGCGCACCGGTCCACTTATCGGGTTACCGCGGTAGCGCACGCAGCCTTTGCTCGGCAACGTAAGACCCGCCATGAGACGCAGCAGCGTGGACTTGCCGGAGCCGGACTTGCCGAGTACCGCCAGGATTTCGCCCTCGCGCAGGCGCAAGCTCACATCGTCGAGCACCAGCAGATCTTCGCCGTCTCCGGTACTGAACGACTGGCTGGCGCTTTCTACACGCAGGAGATCGACACTGTCGTCCATTGTGCTCGTACTCCTCAGTCCAGGCGCATGCGTTGCTGCGCCAGCGCATACAGGCGGCGCCAGAGAACGCGATTGAACACGATTACATACAGTGACATGACACTGATTCCAAGGGCGATGCGCGGCAGATCACCATGCGCCGTCCAGTGCGTTATGTAGGCTCCGAGTCCCGTTGCCTCGAGGTGCGTGTGGCCCCAGCTCACCCATTCGGCCACGATACTTGCATTCCACGAACCACCGGCTGCCGTGATCGCGCCGGTAACAAACGCGGGAAATATGCCGGGCAAAATCACGCGCCGCCACCATAACCATCCGCCGACACCGAGTATGCGACTGGCCTCGCGCAGGTCACCAGGGATAGCAGCCGCGCCGCCGATAACGTTAAACAGAATATACCACTGGGTGCCGAGGATCATCAGCGGACTGGTGAAGATTTCCACATTCAGATGGAAGCGCACGATCAACACCACCGCCAGGGGAAACAACAGATTGGCGGGAAACGCGGCCAGGAACTGGGCCAGTGGCTGCACCCGTTCTGCCCAGCGCGGATTCAACCCGATCCACACGCCGACCGGCACCCACACGAGCGAGGCAAGTAGCACTAGCACAACCACGCGTATGGCCGTGACCATGCCCAAAAAGAACACATGCCCGGCCTCGCGCCACCCGACTTCGGCATGCACCAGGTGAGCAATGCCCAATACGGCGAAAACTGCCGCGAAAGCGAACACAACAGCGAAGAGCCGTTCCTGCCATGCAAGGACAAACGCCGATAGCGGCGCCCGCGGCTGCCGTCGCGCGCGCGCCGGAAACCAGCGCAGGCTCAGCTCCCACAGCCATGCCGGCAAGACCATGAGCCGGCGAAAAAGGCGCGTGCGCTGGAGCAATTTCAGGGCCCAGGAGCTGGGTCGATCCTGTCCTTCAGTCAGCTCAAACTTAAACTTGTCGGCCCAGGCCACAAGCGGACGGAACAGCAGCTGGTCGTAGAGCAGGATAACCGCAAACATTGTCAGAATGGCATAGGCGATGGCGTGCAGATCCTTGCGCTCGATCGCCAGAGCGATATAGGAACCGATTCCCGGCAGCGTTACGTCATGTCCGGCTACGGTGATCGCTTCCGACGCCACAACGAAGAACCATCCCCCGGAAACCGACATCATGGTGTTCCAGATGAGGGCTGGCATTCCATAAGCCACCTCCAGCTTCCAGAAGCGTTGCCAGGGCGTCAGACGGAATACCGTCGCCACTTCGCGCAATTCCTGCGGGACGGTGCGCAGAGACTGGTAGAAGCTGAAGGCCATATTCCACGCCTGCGATGTAAAGATCGCAAAAATCGCGGCCAACTCCATACCGAGGAGGCGGCCGGGAAAAAGCGCGATGAATCCGGTAACGGTAATCGAAAGAAAACCAAGTATCGGCACCGACTGCAGCACATCGAGTAGCGGCACCAGTATCTTCTCCGCACGCCTACTTTTCGCTGCCAGGGTGGCATAGCCCAGCGTAAAAAGAAGGGACAGGACCAGTGCGACCGCCATGCGCAATACGGTGCGCACGGCATATTC
>JAKBDW010000322.1:0-5380 GCA_021834245.1 Pseudomonadota bacterium | reverse complement strand
CCCGCAATCAGGAGTTGCTGGTTCGTCGGGTTGCCCTGAATGAGCCCGTCCACCAGCAGCAGATATGCGGGCGCTCCGTCCCGCACCGTTTGCGGGTCGTCCTGATTGGCGATCGCACCGGCCAGATCGCCGGCCAAGTGACTGGTGGTAGACGACGCCATCATCGCGCAGCCATCGAGAAGGAAAGCGATGAACGGCACGATTAGTATTGTAGGCGCGGCAAAAAACGCGCGCCGCGCGTTGCAGGCTAACTTGAACATCAACTGCACCCGGGTGGATTCAAGACTGGCATCGGCAACAAAGGCACGTCGCGCAAGTTGAATGGTTTGTGATTCAGCATATACTACATATCAAAACAAAGGCTTACAAATATATTTCAAACATGACCCGGTCATTTAATTTGCTTGGCCGCAAGTAAAAATAGCAACATGTTGCGGAATCGCTATCCCAGGCAATCTCACCTTGGCCGCAAGCGTCAAGAGCTCGCCCATGAATTCCAAGTCGGGAAAATCCCAGGTGTTTTGTGGATGGTGGCTGCCAAATTGCAGACCGTCTCTCAACCGAAAATGGACGCGACCAAGGATGTGAAACGGGGCTCGCCAGAACATGGACTGCAGGCATGACAATGTCATGAATGCAGATGCGGCAGGGTGGCAACTCTACATCGTCGAATGCAGCGACGGGACGTTCTATACCGGAATAACCAACAATCTAAAGCGCCGACTGCAGTTGCATAATGCGGGACGAGCCGCCCGCTATACCCGCGGGCGCGGGCCGGTGGAACTGCGTTATTTAGAGATCTGCACTAGCCGAGCCAAGGCATTGCGCCGGGAGTGGGCCGTCAAACGCCTCACCCGTGCGCAAAAGCAGGCACTGATGCAGCTGGCATCCAGAGCGCGTGGCCGCAGGCGCGATTGAGATGTGCGAGCCCGCCGCTTTGTCTGAACTCCTGGAGTGTTTTGCTGCCGCGGCAGGAGACTAGCAGCGCGATTAAGCGCGCTCGCCGGTTGGCACAGACGCATCGGAAATCCGCATTCGTGTTTCTGAGCTGCGAGGCTCAGCCTGGCAGCTGCACTGAGAATTGCCCGCAGACACGGCGGCGACTCCAGCAATTTGCCGCTGGGTGTGAATCAAAAACCGCGAGTTTGGCAGTCGCCGACAGGAAAATTATCTTGAGATCCAGACTCATCCATGGAAACGCTGGAAGACGAGACAGGCGTTGGTTCCCCCGAAGCCGAAGCTGTTGGACAGCACCGTGTCGAGCTTGGCGTTGTCGATGCGACTGCGCACTAACGGGATGCCTTCGGCCGCCGGATCAGGGTCGAATATGTTCGCCGATGCGGTTATAAATCCGGATTCCATCATGAGCAGGCAGTAGATTGCCTCGTTAACGCCGGCGCCGCCGAGCGCGTGACCGGTGATCGATTTGGTAGAACTAATCGGCGGGCACTTGTCGCCGAATACTTCACGGATCGCCTCAATTTCGCGCATATCGCCTACCGGCGTGCTTGTGCCATGCGAATTGATGTAATCAACCGGGGCGCGGATTCCGGCCAGTGCCTGCCGCATGCAGCGTACCGCCCCTTCGCCTGACGGTTGCACCATGTCGAAACCGTCGGAGGTTGCACCGTAGCCGGTGAGTTCCCCGTATATCTTGGCGCCGCGTGCACGCGCGTGTTCCAATTCTTCCAGTACCACCATGCCGCCGCCTCCCGAGATGACGAAACCGTCGCGGTTCGCGTCGTACGGGCGTGAGGCTGTCGTCGGGCTGTCGTTAAATTTTGACGAAAGCGCTCCCATGGCGTCGAACAAAAGCGTCATGGTCCAGTGCACTTCATCTCCACCGCCCGCAAAGACGATGTCCTGTTTGCCCATCTGGATGAGTTCGGCTGCGTTACCAATACAATGCGCGCTTGTGGCGCAGGCGGAGCTAATGGAATAGCTGACGCCCTTGATCTTGAATGCTGTCGCCAAGCAAGCCGCGTTGGTGCTGGACATTGTGCGGGTGACCATGTACGGCCCCACCTTGCGTAGGCCCTTTTCGCGCAAAAGATCAACCGCGCGTACCACGTTTTCCGTGGAAGAGCCGCCGGAGCCGGCAATCAGGCCAGTGCGTAGATTGGAAATCTGTGCTTCGGTAAGACCGGAATCCGCGATGGCTTCACGCATCGCCAGGTAGCTGTAGGCTGCTCCATTGCCGATGAAGCGGTAGATCTTCCGGTCAATCAGCTCTTCCGGATTCAGCCGGATCGGCCCATGCACTGCGGTACGGAAGCCCAGGTCGACGTATTCCTGGTGAAATTCTATCCCCGACCGCCCCTGACGAAGCGATTCGCGCACTTCTTCCTTGTTGTTACCGATGCTCGAAACAATGCCGAGCCCCGTTACGACTACGCGTCTCACGGTAAATTCCCCTAAAAATTTTCCGTTGAAACGAAAAGGCCAACCCGCAAGTCGGTCGCTTCGTATATCGGGCGTCCGTCGACTTCCATAACTGCGTCGGCAATGCCCATGTACAGCTTGCGCATTATCAGACGCCGTATGTCCACGCGGTAGGTCACCAGCCTGTTCTTCGGGGTGACCTGTCCGGTGAATTTCACCTCACCGGCACCGAGTGCCCGACCATGACCCAGGCCCCCAAGCCAGCCGAGAAAAAATCCGAGTAGCTGCCACATGGCGTCCAGGCCGAGACAGCCCGGCATCACCGGGTCCCCCTCAAAATGACAGCCGAAAAACCACAACTCCGGCCTGATATCTAGTTCTGCAATTATTTGCCCCTTGCCGTTGGCGCCCCCATCTTCGGCAATCCTTACGATGCGATCGAACATGAGCATGGGCGGCAACGGCAGCTGCGCATTACCGGGTCCAAACATTTCGCCGCGACCGCACTGCAGTAGCTCCTCGTGGCTGAAGCTGCTTTTTCTCTGCATTTGTTGGATTGATATATGGTTGACGTAGGTGCCTTCGTAACCAACCGGACGCGGCTCAAATCCGTATTGGGTTGGAATACGCTTCAGACTATACCACACCCGGGCAGGTGCTGGGCTGTCCCCATGGAATCGTTCCAGTCCAAGCAGGACCAGCAATCGTTTGATTAAAGCCGATTTGGCCCTGTCTGGCAAATGACGAGAGCATTACTTCACTCCGGCAGGTTGACGACTGCGTCCTCAGTATCGACCCAGATTGAGATAGTGCACGCTGAAAAGATGCCCTGGATCGGTCCATACCGCTGTCGGTTCGAAACCGGCTTTGCGCGCGATATCCTGGAATTCAGTTATGTCGTATTTATAGGAATTCTCAGTATGCATGTGCTCACCGCGGGCAAAATGGAAACTGTCGTCGCCGATGCGTATGTCCTGGTCCTGGAGACTTGTCAGATGCATCTCGATACGGCCGTGGGCCTGGTTGTAGAAGGCCAGATGGGCGAAATTTTCCAGCACGAAATTGCCGTCCAACTCTCGGTTTATGCGTGTCAAAAGATTCAAATTGAACTGCGCCGTGATTCCCGGCACATCATTGTATGCGGCGTGCAGCACCCGTGGGTCTTTCTTTAGGTCGACCCCTATCAGGAGCGCGCCATCCGGCTCGACCGTGCGCGCGACGTCCCGCAGAAAGACAATTGTGTCATCCGGTTCGAAGTTGCCGATGCTGGAACCCGGAAAAAACGCCAGCTTCCGGCCGACACCGGAAATAGGGGGTATCACGAAGTGTCGGCTGAAATCGATGCACGTGGCATGCACCTCAAGCCAGGGATAGATGTCGGCTAGCGCCTGGGCCGCCTGAGAAAGCTGGTCGCATGCAATGTCCATCGGAAGGTAGGCCGCTGGGCGCAGGGTCTCGAGCAGCAGGCGCACCTTGTGGCTGTTTCCGCTGCCGAACTCAATGAGTCGGCAGTTCGGACCGGTTAGACTCGCAATCTGTGCTGCATGATCCTTCAGAATATCGATCTCAGTACGTGTCGGGTAGTATTCCGGCAACGCACAGATCGCATCAAAAAGTTCGGACCCGCGCGAATCGTAGAAAAATTTTGGCGCAATGCGCTTTGGTTGCTGGCTCAGGCCGTCAAGCACTTCCTTGCGAAAGGTATTCGTGGGGGGATGAAAATCGGAAAAGCGAATCCTGCGCGCAGCCATGGTCATATCTCCCTATTGTCGATGCACAGCAGCCCATGGAGGTAGGCAGACGTCAAGCCACTGCGCCTCTTCGACGGCAAGTCGCAGCGCAGGAAAAGCGCGCTGCGCAACCGCCGGCAGCGCCAGGCGCAGGTCGGTTCCGGTGGCGCCTTCCACGGGTATGGCCATGCAGCGCATCGATCATTGGCATTCATTTTGGATAAGTAGTGTTCAGGCGCCAAGCGGGCTGCGCAAGTACTAATACATGCCAGATCGCCCGCTGGCGACGTCTGCGGCGGGGTGTTGGCCACGGGACTGCCCTGTGGTCACCCCCGGTTAGGCAGCGGAAACGAACCTCGGCACGTCGCCGAACACCTCCACCGCCTAGGGGAATTTTGCCGCCGCTTGCGCCATTCTAAGAGATTATCCCGCATGACGGCCACGTCCCTTTTTCAGCTGCTAAACTTACGGAAAAGTATGGGTTAGTCATACGGATTTGCGGGGGGTCCACCCGCGGTGCCGCAACCGGGGTGGATTGAGGCGTGTCAGGCCGCATGCGGGTCGCTGTCTTCAGGTGGCAGACAGTTCCAGCGCGGTTATCAAAACCTGGGTTGAAACATGTCCAATCAACAAATTGCCGAGGCAACTGCCGTAAGCGAGCGGGTGCTGGTTGTCGATGACTCGCTGGTTATCCGTAAAGCCATCGAGAGGAAGCTCAAAACGGACTTTGACCTGATCATGGCGAACAATGGCGAGGCCGCCTGGGAGATTTTGGCGCGAGATGAAAGCATAAAGGCGCTGATTACGGATATGGAGATGCCTGGTCTTGACGGCTATGGACTCATTTGTCGTATCCGCGCGGCAGAGCAGCCGCAGTTGCGCAATTTGCCAATCATTGCCATTACCGGCGCTGACGATGAAGAGACCAAGGCACGTGCATTTGCCTGCGGGGCCACCGACTTCATCATCAAGCCTATCGACCCATTGCAGCTGCAGGCACGCGTGCACGCACACGTGAAGTTTAACGATACGACGCGCAAGCTTGCCGAGGTCGAGGCAACGCTCGAGGATCAGGCGATCACGGATCCGCTGACGCTGCTCAGCAGCAGGCGCTATTTTCTGCAGCGCGGCGAGCAGGATCTGGCGCACGCAGTTCGCCACGGCAGCGACATGGTGCTTGCGCGGTTGGACATTGATCGGCTGAAGCATATCTACACGCAGTACGGCGATGAGGCCGTCGACCAACTTCTTGCATGGATCGCCGGAAC